>JAYSST010000745.1:0-1015 GCA_043720435.1 Bdellovibrionales bacterium | reverse complement strand
CGAGAGTATTTGCCGCCGTACCTACATTCAAAGTTAAAGCCGGAGTCGTCGTGCCTGTCGCAACCGACATATACGAGTTTGCCGACGAGACCGATGTGACGGTGCCGTTACCAGTGCTCGGAGTATAGAATTCCCAAACGCCACCGGTATTGTTCCAACGCAAAACTTGTCCATTTTGTCCGAGGGCAGGAACCGCTGGCAGGGTCTTTGTTAAAAGCATCGTATCAGCATAATTTTTTGTCGCGGCACCATCGGCCGCTGTTGGATCGGCGAGACCCGAGATTTTTCGCGTACCCGCGCCGGCACCGTCGGCATCCCAATCAGCGGACAGAACAGAAGTTCCATCTTTGCGGATATAGCTCGTAGCCGAAGCCGTGGAAACCGCGTCGACGTATTGCTTTGTCGCAGCACCAAGTGCTGCCGAAGGATCGGCCGACAAAACGAGCAGTCCCGTCATCGTGTCGCCGACTTTATTTACCGGCGTGTAGCCAAGACCGGTCGTCACATCGCCTGACGAGAGATTTGTGTTCACCCAGTTAGTTCCGTTGAATCTCAAGAAGTTGCCAGAAGTAATCGTCGTGATTGCGACGCCAGTACCTTTGATTTTATCAACCGAAGTCGCGCTGTAAACTCCGCTCACGTCACCCGCGAAAGCCGTCGCTGCTGGCAACGCGCCCGTAATTCGAGAATCGTTACCGGCTGCAACTGTATTCGCCGCAGTACCTACGTTTAAAGTTAACGCCGGAGTCGTTGTTCCGGTTGCTACTGATAAATAAGAATTTGCCGATGACACGGACGTCACCGTGCCGCTTCCGCCGCCGATAATTGTGCCGTTCACGCGGTAGTTACCCGAAATATTCACGTCACCTGTAACGTCGAGTTTATATCCGGGAGTTACGTTACCAACACCGACGTTGCCGCTTGTTGGCGCAAGCAAAACGAAACCTTTTGTAGCATTCGAAGTAGAATCGAGAGTCAGATTTCCACTCGCGATACTATCGCCTAAAACCGTATT
>JAYSST010000744.1:0-2552 GCA_043720435.1 Bdellovibrionales bacterium | reverse complement strand
TCCGTACGTGAGGACTATCCGGTGCCATCTGTGCTTCGCCTCAAACGCTTCATCAACAATCGTCGTTTCACCCGAGTTAAATTTTGTCGCGAAAACGTATATCGCCGTGACGCCTACAAGTGTCAGTACTGCGGTGACGAATTTTCTGCGAAGGAGCTCACTCTCGACCACGTCGTACCGGCTAGCAAAAAAGGCCGCAAAGACTGGACGAATATGGTGTCCGCGTGCAGAAAATGTAATCACCGAAAAGCGAATCGTACTCCGCTTGCTGCGGGAATGCCGCTGCTAAGTGAACCGCGTGTCCCGAATTGGCTTCCGCCGATTCGCACAGCACTCAAGATTGAGACTTTGCCGGAGTCTTGGCGGGTTTACTTGGGAAGTGTGGATGAAAACATGTTCGATGAAATGGCTCAGGAGTTCGACGAACTGACTGGCTAGTATCTGCGCTTGTTTTTGGAGATTGCTGCTACGAAATTGGTCTGCGCGTCCCGCGCCCGGCCCTTCGGGCCGTCGACAAAAATTTCTCCGCAGCAACCTCCAAAAACAAGCACTGACTAGACAGTCAGGTTCCTCTGCCCTTCGCTCTCGGGTGAAAACAAAAATGGGTTGGCTTTTTTAGTCGAAGAGTTCTTCTAGGAGCGATTTCTTCCGTTTGTATTTGTACTGATCTTTTCCGTAGTAGGGCTGCTGCTGTCCGTAGCCCTGTTGAGGTGGGACCTGTTGCTGTACGACTTGCTGTTGCGGAGGCGGAGCGAACTCGGTCTTCTCGGCAGCGGCTCTTTCTAAGATTTTATCGAGCTCACCTCGGTCTAACCAAATTCCTCGGCACTGCGGGCAAAAATCGATTTCAATTCCCTGGCGATCGGACATCGATAAAACGACGTCCTTGCAATTCGGACACTTCATTTGAACCTCCACTAAAACTCGAATCTAAGGCAGACAGCTGTTTGGGTAAAGTCGATTAACAGTATGAGTTGTACTGTTAAAAACGAAGGGTGCCTGTCATTTGCCAGAGAGACCCGGAAGTGCGGCTATCAGCCCGTCTATGATGAACTGCGCCGATTGTGTGGCGAGAATCAGACCCATGAGACGCTGCACCACGTTCATGCCGATGCGGCCGATGCGGTCGGTAATTCGGTGCGCTTCTTTTAAGGTGAGATAACTCGCGATGCCGACAAACGCGATGGCGATATAGAGCCCGGCAATTTGCAGCGGGCCTTCCGCCTGATCAGACAAAAGGAACACCGAGAGGATTGCGCCGGGTCCGGATAAAAGCGGAATCGCTATAGGGAACACCGCGATTTCGTCTTTCGCTGCACCCTCGCGCTGTTCATCTTCGTTCGTCTTAGTTCGCGACGTGCGAGCGTTGATCATATCAAAAGCGACGAAGAAGAGCAGCACTCCACCCGCCACTTTTAAAGCTGGAAGCGTGATGCCATAAAACCGAAAGATGAATCCGCCCACCGCTGCGCACCCGGCGAGAATGCAACTTGAGACAATCGCTGCGCGAAGTGCCGTTCGCGCTCGTCGTTCATGCGATTCTCCGTGCGTCATCGCTAAAAACGGAGCAAGCGCCCCCACCGGGCTAACAATTGTAAGAAGCGTTGTTACACACACGAAAAAAAACGACGACAAAATGACATCCTAACTTTTAGCCTAAACCGAACCGATTAATTCATTTAAATCTTCGTCACGTGCAGCGCCGACATACCAAGAGCGATAGAAAGCAATGCGGTTTTCATAAAATTCTTTGCGCGAACTGCCGAGTTCCGAGGTCGAGGCGCCAGCAGATGCATTCTCTCGTTCTGACAAGGATGTCGTTTTTACGACCAGAGCCGCAGTCTTTGCTGTCCCAAGCATCGCCGCGAAAAAAGCCTCTAGCGATCTGGGTGAGTCGATTTTAATTTCCACTTTTGCTAGCAGGCTAACCGTTTCTAATCGTCCAATTTTTCGACCTTGCGCTATGTGCGGGAGACTCGCAAGCCCCAGAAACATGCTCCATGCACAAAAAAGTCTGTAACTTTTAAAAGTATGGGGAATCGCCTGAATGTAGGCGAAAGCTCGTTCTGCATCGACGAGCGACGAATGAAACACATCCGCCACGACCGGGACAAGATCCCTGCCTTCATTCAAATCAGAGTCGCGATCCTTTAACACGTTCACTTTTTGTAGAAAGAGTCCGAAACGGAAACCGTCGCTCAACTTGGTCTGAACTGTAATACCCCGTTTGCTAGCTTCAATTCGCAAGAGTCCATCAAGAATTTCGCCAACGACTCCTGCGACAAAGAAGCAGTAATGATTCACGTCCTGTAAGGTTTTTAAGCGAAGACGACCGTGGTTCGTATTTCGAGTTTGAGCAAACTCGCGCATCCCCTGCGCCATACTGATGACCGGAGGTATCACCACTTTGCGCGCTTCAATCGAAAGCTTTTGCAGTGCTTGAACTACGAGTTCCGTCTCGCGAACGAGCGCCGCTTCACTCTCAGAAATTTTGCTGGCGTTTTGAAGTAAGGCGACCGACCAAAGGTTGGCCTTTCGCTGATCAGACAGCA
>JAYSST010000743.1:0-1017 GCA_043720435.1 Bdellovibrionales bacterium | reverse complement strand
TGGTCGCGGCTGACTTCCCAGGTGCCTTCCATTTTCTTCGAGTTTGAAAATGTCGGTGGGTCGCAGAATATGAAATCGTACGGACCGCTGTTGCGGGCTCCGCCTTCTTTCATCCAAGCGAGGACGTCTTCGTTGATAAAGCGGTGATTGGACGTCATCAAATTATTGGCGATGAAATTTCGTTCGGACCACGCGAGATAAACCGGCGACATGTCGACGCTGGTCACGGTGGCTCCTGCCCGAGCGGCGTACACTGAAAAACTTCCGGTATAGCAGAAGAGATTTAGAAAGCGAGTGCTGAGGCGAGCGTCGGTACGTTTTTTCACGTGGTCGGCGACGAGCTTGCGAGTTAGTCGATGATCGAGAAATAGGCCCGTGTCGATGTAGTCATGCAAGTTAACGAGGAACTTGTGCGAGCCTTCGCGCACGAGAATTTCGGGGGAGCCTCGCGACCTGCGTGTGTATTGCCGACCTTTTGGTCTTAATGGCGCGCTTGGTGCCGAGTTCGCCGTCGTGTCGTAGCCGGAATCATCAACGTCGAACGACTGATTTTCGTCGCCATTATTTGATGACTTGTCGTCGCGTTCACGCTCTCCGCTGTCGTCGCCCGCAGTGGAAACCGAGGTGGCACCGCGCGGTTGTTGCCTAGCGCGACGCTTGACGACCATGTTGATGCGCGGAATTCCAAGGGCAATCACCGCATCAATCGTTTCATCAAAATTTTTATCCTTATCGCGATCGATCACATCGTCGCGACGATCCCAAACGACCGCATGATTACCGAATACTTCGATAATCGACGGATACTCGGGAATATCCCGATCATACAGGCGGAAGGCTTCGATTTCGAGTTTCGAAGCCCAAGGCTTTAACTTTTCCCAGTTTTTTTTCAATCGGTTGGCAATGGCGCTCACGTAGTCAGGCGTAACATCGAGTCAGGGCGGAGCGCAACGATTGCGAACGAAGTACAACCCGCACTTCTATGCGATTCGGCCGCGACGGGGGCGCGACCTTAAA
>JAYSST010000742.1:0-2555 GCA_043720435.1 Bdellovibrionales bacterium | reverse complement strand
GCCACGGGCAATGGTTAAAGAAACATCCAATCGTGGTCGCGGCGCTCGCGACAGATCTCGACGAACCCGATGTGCGGCGACTAAAAAAAGCGCTGTCGAATATAGACGCGCAAATGGAAATCTGCCGTGAAATTTTGGGCGGCTAAGAAGAGCGGCCCGATTGACATCACAGCCCGCCGTGCGATCGCGCCGAGCAAGGATGGGATTCCCAGCGCGCCATCGTTAAACGCGGTCACGCACAGTGAGGTTACGCAGTGAGGTTACCCCTATTTTTAGTACCGTTTAACAAGTTGATTCATAATAGATTCTCAGCTAGAGAGACGGTTAAAGATGGAGTTCGTTTCGATGAAGAAAAGGTCAGGCAAAGAAGTTAACGAAATAGCTAAGGCCGCTGCTGATGGAAAATCAATTCCTGAGATTTGCGCGGAATTTGGACTCTCTGAAACTTCGTTGTATCGAATTTTGGGCTTCAGTCGGACCGGCCAAATTCCGCAGCCTAAGGAGAAGCCTTCTCACCAAAAAATTGAACGACTTGAAAAGAAATTGCTCGAGCGAGAGCGTGAAATTTCTCTTCTGCGCGCAGCTCTAAAAAAAAGTTAACCGTGCGTGAGCGACGTGAATTTGGGAATTCGCTTATTGACGAACATCGACTCAGTCAGCGTCGAGCTTGCGAGCTTGTCGGCATGAGTCGTTCGCAATTCCGATACACCGGCCGTAAGCAAGAGGACGGTGCGCTGGTGCGAGAAATTATTAAAATTAAAACCAGACGGCCTTGTTATGGACTTCCTCGCGTCGAGGCGACACTTCGACGCCGAGGTCACAAAGTTAACGGGAAGAAGATCTATCGCATTTTGAAAATTCTCAATTTGCTAGTGCCGAGACGAATGAAGCGAAAATACACATATGTCCCGCCAAGACTAAAAATTCCAGAGGCGATTCGCTTGAATGACGTCTGGGCAATGAATTTCGTATTCGATACCTTCGCCGATGGAAGTTCGTTTCGGTGCTTCACGATGATCGATGTTTTGTCTCGAGAGGTACCCGGCATTTTCGCGAATCGAAGCATGGCTGCGTTTTCACCGATCGATTTTTTGGAAAAACTAAAATCGGAAGGCACGTTACCGAAACACTTTGTTCTGGATAACGGACCCGAATTTACGAACCGCGCGTTTGTCACTTGGTGCGAACAAAACAATATTAGCCTTCACTTCATCGATCCCGGAAAACCCGTGCAGAACGCGTATATCGAAAGTTTTAATGGTAAATTTCGAAAGGAATTTCTGCAGCAGACAAGATTCCGGAACATCTCACAGCTTCGAACTGACCTTGAAAAGTGGACTTCGTATTACAACGAGGAGCGGCCCCATAGTTCGCTCGATTATTTAACACCGAAAGAGTTTGCGGCCCAGGAAAGGGCCGTGCTAGATCCAAAAATAAATTTACTGGTACTAAAAACGGGGTGAAGGTCAGCAATGCTACCGGCGCCGGTGTCGCATCGCATGAAACTCTACAAGCCCGACGCCTCAAGATACTTAAGTCGTTCCGACAGTTCGGTGAACGACGCAGCGTCTATAATTTTCGACCCGAATTCACCAAGCGCCGGGGCGGCGTACTTAAAATAACCTAGATGTTCGGGCGGGGCGCTAAGCAAGAGCGCTTTAACTTCGGGCAAATAATTTAGCGGCCGGTCTGCTGAGTAAAGTGCCAATAAAAAATCACCTGCGTTTTCCCGGTTTCCCTGTCTCATCATCGTGTCTAGAAAGTAACGTGAAAGATGCCTTCCTTTTTCTTTTAGTAGCACCGTCGAAATCAGGTCTCGAATAACCCACCGTTGATTTAAGGCAAGAATATCGAGGATGAGAGAGTCCATTGTCCGGGCATACTGTGCGCCGATCGTCTTGGCCAAGCTCGAGACCGACGACTCATCGGCTTTTACAAGAAAGAGGCGCAGGAGCCCCAAGTGATCCGCCAATTTCATCGCGGGAAATGAGGCGCTCGCGAGCGACGACAGGTATTTCTGATTTCCCTCAGCTATTAACGACACGAGGAATGTGTTTGTGCTTGCGAAAATTTGCCGTTCATCTTTGCGTACGGATCCAAGTTCAATAAAGACGATATCCCGGAAATACGAGTCATCTACTTCATCGAGTGCCTTCTTGACGGAAACAAAATCACCTTTGCGAATCAGGTTTTCGATTTCAACCGCTGGATCACTCAATATGGATTCGTGACGAGGAAATCGACTCTTCAGTCCATCAAAGTATTCAGATGGTTTTAAATATCCGCCCTTTCGCAGCGCGGACGCCAAGCCTGTTGCCTCTAAAAGTTTTCGCATCGAGCGGTCGAGCGGCAATTTACCTAGCGATTTTTCGATAAAGAGATTTTTAGGAACAAGCGCATCGCCGACTTGCGACTGAACAAATTTGCGAAATTCCGCGATGTCGCTTTCTTTCAGCTCGAGTCCCAACGTTGACAGAACCCGAAGGTGCTTTATAAACAGCGCCAGCCGGTGGTTGTCTTGGAACTCAAAATGTTTGAAGAGCTTGCCTTTTTTG
>JAYSST010000741.1:0-6366 GCA_043720435.1 Bdellovibrionales bacterium | reverse complement strand
CCTGTCGCTTCGTACTTGAGACGAAGAAAATAGCATCCACACCTTTGATCGTTTTGAATTTAGCGCGAACCTTCGTCGTTTCAGACTGATTCAATTTGTCCGACTTCGTCAGCACCACGGCCATCGGACTATTTCGCCTGCCGAGAAATTCGAGCAGCATCTCTTCTTCTTTTGTCCAGTCGCGACGGCAATCCATCAATAACAGCGCGCCTTTTAAACCACCGCGAGTCGAAAGAAACGACTCGATCATTCCGCCCCACGATGCTTGCTCGTCGCCCGAGCGTTTCGAAAAACCATAGCCCGGGAAATCCACAAGCCGATAATGAGGACCGTCAAAAAAATTGATCAGCCGAGTTTTTCCAGGAGTCGAACTCGTTTTCGCGATCTGCGATTGCGCCCAAGCGTTGATTAAAGTGCTTTTGCCAGAATTCGAACGGCCGAGCACTGCAACCTCAGGGCGCATGTCGGCAGGGCACTGTTCAAGACGGGTCGCGGATGTAAGAAACTGAAATCGGCCAGGCATGAACTCGTTCTAACATACGATTGAAGCGTCCGGAATCTCGGACCGCAGTTTCATCTCTAGGATTCAGTCCCATCAGAATTTACAGCGGAAATCGTACGAGCCGGGCCATCTCCCGATAGGTTCGTTCTGAGCCATCTCAAAACCGCAACCCGGCCGTAAAAAACGCCGGCAAATCTTGTCGAGTCATTGTCTGAGCCTTGCAACGCAGCCCACCTGTGTCGGCAATGGTGCCCGACCGAAAGGATCCTAATGCTGAAACTTCCCGAGTCGTCACTTGCTCCTAACCTCCCCGCTCCCACCGCAGGTCGCGCTTACATCGTACAAATGGGCCGATCCGGGACTCAAATTTCCACACCACTGAGCTCACCCATGCTGACTCTCGGTTCCGACGGTTCTTGTGGACTTCGGATCAATGATCCAACAGTCAACCCCCGACATGCGCGTATCGAAAGCCGCGGAGATGTGTGGACCATTCGAGATTTGCAATCGACGCAAGGAGTTTTCGTTAACGACACCCGAGTGAACGAAGCACCGCTTTCTGATCTTGATCGAATTCGCATCGGCGAAGCGGTGCTGCTCTTTTGCACTGGTGAGCAAGGCAAAAACGCGCTCACATCTAAAAACGCCGAATGGAATCTTCAGCTCGAACGACTGCCTGCACTTTCGTCGACTGATTTTCCGGTGTTAATGGTCGGCCCGTCGGGTTCGGGAAAAGAAATCGTGGCGAACACGGTACACAATTCGTCTCGTCGTCGCGCAGGACCCTTCATCACCATCAATTGCAGTGCACTGAGCGAAAGCCTTATTGAAAGCGAGTTGTTCGGTCACGTTCGAGGTTCCTTCACGGGCGCAACGCATGATCGTAAAGGAGCGTTCGAAGCCGCGCGCGGAGGAACTATTTTTCTAGATGAAATTGGAGATTTGCCGCTGTCACTTCAGCCGAAACTTTTGCGCGCGCTCGAAAACAAAGAAATTCGTCCGGTCGGGAGTGACCGAACTGTTGAGACGGATGTTCGTGTACTTGCCGCTACTCACAAAGATTTAAATCTTATGGTGCTGCAAGGTCGGTTTCGCGAAGATCTCTACTGGCGCCTCAATGTCTGCATGATCAAGCCACCATCTTTACAGGACCGGATGGAGGACTTCACGGAACTGGTTTATTTTTTCTGTAAACAAATGCGCGTGCGTCTCAGCCATGGTGCGATTGAACAGCTTCGCACGCATGACTGGCCCGGAAATATTCGCGAACTCAAAAACGTCATCTCGCGTGCGGCCGCCTATTATCCGGGACATCATATTCAGGCTGACGAAATTGAATCGCTCATCGAGCGCCGCATGCAGATAGCTCCCGAAGCCTTTCACATTGCAGAGCCGGGAGCGCTGGCAAACGTCGGCATGACTAGTACTGCGAGTGCGAATGGAAACGTCATGCGCGAAATCGAGCGCGAGATGATCATCCGACGTTTGGTCGCAAATCGTGGCAATCAACGCAAAACGGCAATTGATTTAGGAATGCCGAAAAGCACGCTGCATGACCGACTGAAGACATACTCGATCGATCTCGGCGAGATAAAAATGCTCGCCTGATGGGCGGGAGCTACTCTGGATTTAAGACGATTGTTTTGAAGAAGACGCGGCGGACTTTGCCTTTGGTGAGGACGCCGTTGAGGTCGCGGCGAATGAGGAGTTTTAATTTCGCTTTCCCCTCTTCGCCGGCGAGGTCGAGATAAGTCATTCGTTCGACCGCGCGGGAAAGCGAGTCTTTAATTTCGACGGTGCGATCTTTTATTTCGATTGCCGCTTCCTGATTGTCAGTCTGCAAATATAGCTCGAACGCCGCCATTGGATTGTCGCTGTCTCTCGCTTCTTCGCTTCGTGCGAGATTGACGACGATCCTCTCGATGAGGATCACGAATTCAGGATGTAAAAGCGGATCGTTAAAATCTTCAAAGGGCCCCTCAGGGCCGTAAGTAAAAACACCGTCCGCATAATCAGCGAAATTGGCAACCCACGGTTTTTCAGTTTTTGGGAGCAGCGTGCCGCGAATTGTATTGCCGGCGATGTAAATTAATCCCAGCAAAGCGAGCACCGAAAAGATCAGTGAAGCTTTTTGACCAGCAGATCTCGAGTCCAACCACTTAAAAACAACATTGAGTTCTGCACGGCGATTGGTAAGCCATGAGACCAACGAGACTTTCGAACGAACTGCGAGCTCACGCAGCACGCCCTTCATATCAGTAGCGGAATGCTTGGCTAGATCTTTAGCGGATTTCGCGACTCCCACTAACTTCAGCAATTGAAAACGCACTCGCTCTCGAATTGTCATTCGGCTTTGCCCTTTCAGGGCTTGTCCTAATACCGCATCTTCTTGATCGAGCGAATTGATCGCGTCTTGGTCGCCGCCTGTTGCAACTTCTCGAATGGCGGCAATCTCGCTGGCTAGCTCGGGCGATTCGGTCATCAACAACTCTTCGATTTGGTCTTCCGAAAGAGCTTCGGCATGCAGTGGTTCGTGAGCCTTTGGTGGAGCCGCGACCGAGTCTGTAGGCGTAAGATCGATATCGCGAACGATCCCTTCTAGATCTATCACTTC
The DNA here is from genome assembly GCA_043720435.1 of Bdellovibrionales bacterium. Classification (GTDB taxonomy): domain Bacteria; phylum Bdellovibrionota; class Bdellovibrionia; order Bdellovibrionales; family JAMPXM01. The sequence continues at coordinate 3,250 of JAYSST010000741.1, read as the reverse complement.
ATCAGAGCCACTGTTTTTCGTTTCTTCTGCCATTCGGGAATAGTTTGTCACAGACCAAAGCCCGATCGCACACTTTTTCTGTTCAAATTGATACGTTCGATGCCGATAGAGATTTAGAAACAGGAGGTCTGATGGAACAGACCAAGGTCTCGTCGGTCAGCAGCAAAGCAAAGCTTCACGTGAATGCACTCGCATTCATACTTTTCACGCTAACAGCCGCTGTCGTTTTTAGCGGATGTGCAACTTTCGGAAGGTCAGGTCCGTCAGGCTATGCGTTTCGCGAAAGCGAGATGCGGCAAGCGACTGTCGATTCGGACCGTCGGCAGTACGAACGAGAATCCGCACAAAGCGAACTTGGCGGATTATCCTCCGAAAATGCGCTGGCCTATCGCCAGATGTTGAAACGTCAGGAAAAGACGCTCGAAGGAAAAAGCGAGCGCGAGCAATATTACAAAGCCAAACCTTACCTAAAAACAGATGTCGATCGTTTGCAGTTCTTGAAGACAGAATCGGGTTCTCGTGACCGATACCTCAATACCAAGGGAATCAACGGAGATCAGATTACACATCCGCCCGAAATGCAGGCGCTGGTTGAGCAGAATGACATCGGTGCGGGAATGACCAAGCAGGCCGTTAAAGAAGCTTGGGGTTCTCCGGATGACATCGAAGTTGCGGGCAACCCACTTTATGGCAACGAAAAGTGGAAATATCAGGAACAGGTTACATCTCATGACGGCTACATGACCGAGCGGCGTACCGTTTATTTCGAGAGCGGCCGAGTTGTTGGCTGGGAAACACGCTAAGTAGCTGAATCGCACTGTCACTCGATTAGACTCCTGTCCGAATCGTCGACAGTTGTAAGCAAACAGGCAGCCTGTAAGGCAGGTAGTCGAGTGGCCAACGTCTTGCTCTATCCATGAGTAGGGGGATGCCATGAAACGCTCTTTTATATGCACTAAACTGCTCGCATCACTGATCGCACTCTGTGCGCTCACGTCATGCTCCCCGGCGCAGTTCTCGCTTAGCGGTGACGCGAATAAGATTTATGGCACCGATAACGACGGCGGCGACAGTGGTCCACCGAGTACCGTCTGTGATCCGTTTGATAACTCGAACATCATTTCAGCGACCTCTGGACTACAGGGAACGATTCATTATCTCGAGTCAACAGAGACGACCTACACGTCGAGCACCGACATGATTCGCAACGGCAGAAAAGTGAACGCCGACCTGTTCTTGAATAGGTTGCTTGTTCCGACTCGCGTGTTCGAAACAGGATTCGCGAATAACGAAGGTGTCGGACTGAAAACTGCTGACGGTACTTTATTGATTGAGTGGTTTGCGCTTAACCTGAATAGTAAATTGAAGCTTGGTCCAAACGACGAAGAGGGCGACTATCAACTCGCGATAATTTCGGACGATGGTTCGACGTTAAATGTGCAGAATAGTACTGGCGTCTTCGAGGCGCTCGTCGACAACGAGGGCAAGCATCCGACGAGAATGGGTTGCGCTTCAAAAGTCGTCAACATGACGAACACGACAAAGTTGCCGATGAATCTGACCTATTTCCAAGGTCCTCGGTTTCACATCGCTCTGAACTTGATGTGGCGAAAGATCAATCGCGCGCCGGGTGGCGGAAACGAGTTGGCTGAAGAACAATGCGGCAAAGAGGGCAACGACTACTTTTTCAACGTCGGAACAGCAACCTCACCGGCGACACCTAAAACGCCATACACAAATCTGTTAGATGTCGGGTGGAAACCACTGACCGCGGAAAACTTTGAACTTCAGAGTGGTTCGAACCGCTGCGCAGCACCACCGGTCGCGCCGTAAAATCAGTTAAAGAATTGTGTGAGACGGCGACCTCATTAAAGGATTGTCGTTATACTAAAAACGACATTAACCTTTACTCATATATTTGAGTGGAGGTTTTCTGTTGAAATCAAATGATCAGACTCGGGCAAGCTTCTTGTTTGGGATCTTTTTCGCAGGCGCCCTTCTCTCTTTCACCATTGCGAATGCCAACATTGTTGGAACCGGAACGCAGAATTTCAACCCAACGACCGATGGTCTTGATTACGTTACCGTCCATTCCTCGAAAACTTTGTACCCTGGTATTTTTAATATCGGCGGTTTCTATAACCACGCGGTAAATTCGCTTCCCTACGTCGATTCGACCGCGCAGAGCCGCACGCAGTTGAGCGATACACTGACAAGTTCCGATATCAGCTTTGGACTTGGCGTTCTTCCATCCGTCGATATTGGAATGAGTATTCCTTCCGTACTTGCTCAATCTGTCGAAAATCGTGCGGGTGTGCGCGGACAATTCGGCGACACGGGAAATACCGAACTTCGTTTCAACGCAAAATGGCGTTTTGCCGGCGATGACGATGGCGGGTACGCAGTTGTGGGAAGTACGAACATTTCTCGCACACGTAACGATCCGTATTCAGGAGAAGGCGCAGGGCCCACTTTCAATCTCGAGTTCGTCGCGGACAAAACTTTTACCAACAAAATTTCGGGGGCCGTCAACGTCGGCCATCGATTCCGGCGTCCTGGCAGTGCGATCGTAGGAAGTTTCATCGAACCCATGAGAAACCAATTCATCGCCTCGGTCGCCGCGAGCTACTTGTTCGAAGAGTACGACACAAAGATCATCGGCGAACTTTTCGGCGCGGTCCCAACACAAGAGCAAGGAACAAATCCCGCTCGCGAAGCGACATCCGCAGAATTATTGCTCGGAATCAAACACGATATCACCCGCCAGCTTGCATTTCACGCAGGTGCCGGCACAGAGCTTATCCAGGGCGTGGCCTCACCCGACTGGCGCGTTTACTTGGGACTTAATTATACATTGGGACCGGTTTGGGGAAGCGAAGCAAGTATCGCGGCTTACAATGCTGGTGGTCGCGTTAAAGGAGTCGAAAGATTTTCTATCGGTAGCATTCTGTTCAAGTTCGACTCGGCCGACATGGTTAACGACTATCCAAAAATCTTGAGCGGCCTAGTGAGCGAACTGAAACGACAAAGATTCAGTAAGCTGACGATTGAAGGCCACACTGATTCTGTCGGAAGGGTGGCATACAACAACGATCTCAGTCTTCGACGGGCGAACGCAATTCGCGATTACCTAGTTAAGGTCGAAAAAGTTTCCGAAGAGAAGATCGTCACGGCTGGCCTAGGTCCAAGTCGTCCCATAGCAAGCAACGGCAACTATCAAGGCCGGCAGGCGAACAGACGCGTCGAATTC
>JAYSST010000740.1:0-2557 GCA_043720435.1 Bdellovibrionales bacterium | reverse complement strand
TAAATCGTCGAGCTACCCCACCTTTTCAGGAAATCAAATGCTGTTAAATTGATCCAACGAACACATGGAGGTGTCGGATGGATTTGGAAGTTTTGAAGAAGAAGATAAGTACTTTCCGTGGCGATGGCGGCCGAGTTCGAATTACCGAAGATGATTTACTGATGGAGATTCTTCGCGCGTGGGAACAGTGGACGGGTCCGACGAGCGGTTTTTATACGGCAATCGGCGTCAGTCAGAAGGGAATGGCATCGATCATCGGCAAAGCGAAGAAACTTCGCCGCGAGGGGCATTTTCCGGCTGAGGAATTCAAAGAGATCAAAGTTGATCCTACGTCAGGCACCGGCTTCAACGGCGGCCCGTGCGGGATCGAGATGAGCTGGGATAACGGGAAGGTTATTCGTTTTTCTGAAGTCTCGCAGTTGGTGGATTTTTTGAAGAAAGTTGCTTGATGTGATTGCGTTGAATCGTAGGACGAAAATTTTCGTTTCAAAAGAACCAACGGACATGCGGGCGTCCTACGATTCGCTTTTCTCAAAGGCAAAAACGGTTCTCGAGAAAGATCCATTTTCTGGCCACTTGTTTTTGTTCGTCAATTCACGTCGGACGTCGTGCAAATGTCTCTACTATGACGGCACGGGACTCGTCATTATTTCAAAACGTCTCGAACGCGGCACATTCTCAAAGATCAACCCGATGTACAGGGGCGAGATCGTTTTGACCGAAGCCGAGTTCGGTCTTTTCTTCGAAGGGGCCAGTCTCGAGAAAAGATTTGTCGAGAGTCCGGCGGAGATTCGCAAAGAAGGCCGAACGGGAATCAAAAAAACTTCATTCCCGTTGAGTCATGAGTTGCAGGCGCCTGCCATATGAGAAATCATTTTCTTCGTGAGACAAGAAGAAATCATTTTCGCCGAAGTTCCCCTCGAGAAATTTGACCTTCTCAGTCGAGAAGAGTTGATCATCTTCGCTCGTGGCGAGCAGAATCTTCGATTGCAAATGCAAAAAGAGGTCGACCGGCTTCGTGCGCAAAATGAAGAACTGAAACAAAAATCTTTTCTCATCGAAGATCAGTTGGTCGTCGTCAGAGGGAAGATATTCGGAAAGAGTTCCGAAAAGTCGTCAACTCAAAGTGGCCCAGACGACGTGGGATCGAAGAAAAAGAAGTCGCCAAAGTCGCGCGTACAGCTGCCTAGCGAACGATATCCCGACGCCACCATCATTGTTCGGCAGGTGGAATTTGCGACTTTGCCAAGTTGCGATTCGTGCAAAAATGAGATGAAAGATTCTGGGATGACGGAAGATTCAGAATTCCTCACGGTCATCCCACAGCAGTATTTGATCATTCGGCAACAGCGACACAAATACAGCTGTGGCAAGTGCCACAGCTGTATGAAGACCGCACCTGCCCCGCCTCGGATCACGCCTGGCTCGTCGTATAGTGACGAAATGGGCATTGATGTTTCAATGGCTAAGTATTGCGATCTGATTCCGGTTGAACGATATGCGACGATTGCAAAAAGAGCTGGGATCAAAGATCTGCCGCCGCAGAGTTTGATTGAGCTCACGCACAATTTGGCAGTATTTGCGACGCCGGCGTACGAGAAGTTGAAGTTTGAGATTCAGCAGACCAAAGTTCTTAATGCTGATGAAACGCCACATCGGATGCTAGAAGGAGCGACAAAACAGAACTGGTATTTGTGGGGATTTTCAAACTTAAGATCCTGTCTTTTTGAGATCCATGACACAAGATCAGGTGACGTGGCGTCGTCGGTTCTGATCGGTTCAAAGTGCGAATACTTGATGAGCGATGTTTATTCTGGCTATGGAAAATCAGTTCGCGACGTGAATGCTGCGCGCGCTGGCGAGGGCAGAAAAAAGATTCAGAACATTTACTGTAATGCGCACGCGAGGCGGAAGTTCAAAGACTCTCTTGAACGGTTCCCGGATGATGCGAAGTTCTATATGGATTCGTACCGGGAAATTTACCGTCTTGAGTCCGAAGCCCGTGGTCGCCAGTTGGATGAGATTCTAGTTTTGCGAAGCCAGATGAGAAAGTATTTTGACGATATGAAGACCCGAGCGATGTCGGACTTGGCGGGATTTTCGTCGAAAAGCTCTATTGGAAAAGCGATGTCGTATTTTTTGAAAAACCTTGATGGATTCACATTGTTTCTCGGAAACCCCGAGCTTCCGATCGACAACAATTCACAAGAAAGACTTCTCAGAAGCCCCGTGATCGGTCGAAAAACTTGGTACGGCACTCATTCTGAGCGTGGTGCAAAAACCGCAGCCGTTTTATTTTCGCTCGTCGAAAGCTGTAAAATGAACGGCGTCAATCCGCGCGAGTATTTCAAAAAACTGGTCCAAGATCTTCATTTCGGGAAACCCGCCTTCACTCCCTGTGAATTCAACGATTTGCCGCCCAAACCGCCCGATCCCACGGGGTAGCTCGACGATTTACGAAAAACGGCAAGGAAACCGCCGGTTTTTTTGCCATGGGCGTTTTGGTCGACAACCGTCTCACCAACGAAGAGAAAGTAGCAGCGAAAGAATTTTGTAA
>JAYSST010000739.1:0-2559 GCA_043720435.1 Bdellovibrionales bacterium | reverse complement strand
CCAGTCGAAGCAGTGTAAAAGCTTCGAAGTGTGGGAGTCATCATGCGTCGTCAAAACTATCCGCGTCAGTCCATTTGGCGATTTGTTGGAAGCGTCATTGTCGGCAGCGTCCTGATCGTTGCAGCGTCAACAACCGCGCGCGCTGAGACCATTCAGTTTCCAAGTGAAGAACTCGCAACCGAGTCAGTCCTCCCAGTTTTCGACCAACCAGCCAGTGTTAAAAATCGTACTGTTTCCCTAGCTAAACGAATCGAGCTTGGGCTTCTCATGGGCTATGCCTTAACCGAGCCGTTCTACAATCCATTTCAGGTCGGTGGAACACTTTCGTACCACCTCAACGAAGATCACGGGGTCAACCTTTACGGTGTCACATTTCTGCAGGGACTTTCGAATGAAGCAGCTCAGTTAAATCCGATTCCAGGCACCAACCCACCGATTTACGGCAATCTTCAGTACGGACCGTCGCCTAAATATTTGATTATCGGAAGTTGGCAGTACTCGGCGTTCTACGGAAAACTTTCGTTCACAAAAGATTACGTGATGAATCTGCACCTCTACGGTCTCGCCGGTGTCGGGATGTATGGACTGGGCGATGCCTCTCGCCCGGTATTAACGGTGGGGCTCGGTCAGAAATTTCACTTCACTCCGTCGCTGTCATTCCGTTTCGATTTGCGGCTTCTGACGTATCAAGGTCCGGATCCTGTTTCGCTCAAGCTTGATAATAAGACGAGTGTGCAACCGTCGAGTGCGTTCAGCGACAAGTTATATTTTGAAGGCCTTCTGAACTTTGGCGTCAGCTATATGCTGCCGGCATTTTGAGGACGTGAGAAATGAATCATAGATTAAAACTCAGTTCGACTTTCTCGACGTTTCTCGTGCTGCCAATTGTCCTCGCAGTTTTGAGCATGCCGCGCATTTCTGAAGCTCAGAATGAACCGGCAGCGATAAGCCCGGAGGTAGAAGAGTCAGCACCACCGCAGGGAATGTCTGCAGTTCCCGGCGAAATGGACGCCGTCGAGCAATTGTTTATCAATGAAGGAAAGCCAAGCAACGAAGTTATCAGCGACGGTCCGAAAAAAGCACCGACTGTGAACACCAAAGGTGGTGGCGAAGTCGAAATGAAAGGTGTCGCAGATTTGGCGAACTTAGCCGAATTCAAAGACATCGCAGTAATTCAGAAAAGATTCTTGCCGAAGACGGGTCGATTCGAAGGATTCGGCGGCATCAACGGAATTTTGAACGACAAGTTTTTCATGAGCTTCGGTCTTAACGGGCGACTCGCCTACTTCTTCAACGAACGCTGGGCGATTGAAGGGCTCTTCATGGCGCTGGCGACCGGTGAAAAATCGGTCACTCGCGATTTGCGAGAAAAACGTGGAGTTTTGACGACCAACTTTGTTTCGCCGACGAACTATTATGGGCTCGATGTAAAGTGGACACCGATATATGGAAAGATGTCGTTCATAAATCGAAAGATTACGCCGTTCGATCTTTATTTTTCGGCTGGGGCTGGATTTACGAGTACGAATCACGGCGGAAGCGAACCAACGCTCCACCTCGGCACAGGTCAAATATTCGCAATCACTAAATCGGCAGCTTTCCGGTGGGATTTTTCGTGGAATTTCTATAGCGCGACATCGAATACCCTAGGCGCACCGAAAACCAGTTCGACGTACAACAACTTGTATCTGACCATTGGTGCCAGTTTCTTCTTTCCGGAGGCTACATACCGATGAGACGCATACTTGTTAACAAAAGCATTCGATCTAAAAGTCTGCTAGGTATACTCGCCGGACTTTTAATGGTTGCCCCGCAAGCGACTCCGGTCATCGCTGCCGTCACTCCGATGGGAGCTGGGCAACTTGGCCCATCAGGCGCTGGACTATTGATTCCTGAGGGGATCGATCCTACACAAATCGATGCGGAGCTCGCCGAGCGAACTCTTTCACTCTTAAATGAAATCGATCGGCTTCGAGATCTCGTTCCAATCGGGGGCGGCGAGGCGGTCGAAACGTCGGCGGCCGAACTCGAAGAAGAATTCGTCGAGACTGTTGCGCAAAGTGGTTCAACAAAACGACGTCGACCTGTTAAACGAGCGGGTAAAGCGGGTGGCAAGGTAGCTCCTGCGGCGCGCGCAGGTACGGCTCGTCCCGCGGCCACAGCTCGAGATCCCCGTGTCACGGCGATCCTTCGCGAAGAAGATCGCGGTCGTCAGGCCGTCCGCCGAAACGATTTTTACGAAGCGTCGAAGATCTTCTTCGGGCTTCTCGACAAAGAGCGAAACGCAGCCCGCTTGCTGCAAATCCGATTTATTCTCGGACGCACTCTGCAAGAATTGAAACTTCATCAAGTCGCGGCGTTTCCGTATTACGAAATCATTCGCTCTGAGGGCAAGACGAACCCAAAAAACAAGTATGTTCGTCAATCGCTCGAGCGTTTGACGGTTGCGGGCGACGCACTTGAGAGCGACATTCTCTTAAGTTATGCGGTAAAACAGATTAACGAAGAAGACTTCCCAGCGTCGAATCGCGACATGCTTTACTTCCGTCGCGGCGAAAT
>JAYSST010000738.1:0-6384 GCA_043720435.1 Bdellovibrionales bacterium | reverse complement strand
GTGACCTGCAGACGACTCGAGAAAAGAAAGAAGATCGACAATCTCCGTTTCTTCAAATACCGCATATACGATTCGTTGGAAAACACGCCGTCATTCGAATAATACTTCCAGCCGATACGGACGAGATCGATTCCCTCAATGAACAGTAAAAGTCCTATTCCAATTCGAAATAGAGCAAGCGTCTCGAGGTGATGGGGAGCAAATTGGAAAAATCCGGCAACAGCCTCTAGCACCGCTTTTAAAGTCACTTGTGACTCGCAAGCGTAAATTTCCAATTGGAACCATGTCGAACGAGCTGCGCCACCGTAAACGTTCGCACGGCGGTAGACTCAGTGCCGAAATTCTCGAACCACGCAGATGGCGTCGGCGGACGGCGACCGACCGTTTTCACCAAGGCAAACTGAACAGCATCACCGTTTGACTCTCGTCGATAGTATTCAAGCATCGATCTTAGAACTTCTGGTGGCGGAGCTTTGAGAATAGCTAATTCCGCAAACCACTTCTTTTCCATGTAGTTCAGCGGCTCGATGACACGGATCGTTTGGCCCGCCTCGTTCTTCACTTCGACCTTCAGCCGCGCAGTGTGGGTCCAGTCGGTCTGACAGAACATGTGCCAGCTATGCGAAAGACCTAAAGCCGTGTTCACGCGACGAAAGCGCCCGCGAAGTTTTTGCACTAGAAGGTTACTCGAAGTTTGGGGCCACAACACTGCGTGCAGAAGGAGGATGATTGCGGCTGCCCATTCAATTGCGCTCATTGTGCTTGATGATAAGTGTGGACCGAAATTATTTCAAATCAATCACTGATGGGGCTGGTCCGTTGTCCCGCAATGGGCTTACTACTAGAACTGGGCACCATGATGTCGACTGTTCTTCCCGTGGCGCTCTCTGCTGTATGCTCCCCAACTCTGCCTGCAAGCATGAGTTCGGTCGCGTCCGAACTGGTGTTGTTCGACTCGCACAAAAAGCTTTTTTACACCGATGCACTGAGCTCGGCGAAACTTCGGCCCTTTGATCTGAAATTGTCCGCGAGAATTTTTAAGCCACCCGGAAAAGGATCTTTTCCGGCGATCGTAATAAACCATGGAAGTGGCGGACTAAAGCCGTATCACTATGACTACGCCAGTCTGCTTCTTAAGCAAGGTTTCGTCGTAGCCATGTTCGACGGCTTTTGTGGACGTGACTTGACGAGTACAGTCGGCAAACAAGAGTCGCTTTCACTCGCGACCTCGGTCGCGGACAACTACTCGCTGCTTCGTGCGCTCTCGAAGCTCAGCTACGTTGACATTAAAAACGTCGGGGCGATGGGGACATCTCGTGGAGGCAGTACTTTGATATTGGCGTCGGATGAAAAGTTAAGACGCCGGTTCTCGATAGGAGACCTTCGGTTTGCTGCGTTTGTCGCGGTCTATCCGGGATGCTCGACTCATCTAAAGTCCAAGAGTGCCTCCTCCACGAAACTTTTAGTCCAGCTGGCCGCGCTTGATCGCTATTTCCCACCGGAGCAATGCCGAACGGTTTTCGATGAAATGAAGTCGCAGGGCTTTCGTATTACTAAGACCGAGTATGAAGCTCCGCACGGCTGGGACTCCGGTTCAAAGAGCGTGACGCTTCCTAATGAATATAATTACGGCTCTTGTAACATGGTCGTAGACGCGACCGGCGTCCCGGTCGAGACGAAGTCTGGTATTCGCGTCGATTCCGTCGAGGCTGCGAAGCTAGCCTTTAAAGCCTGCGGGAAACTAGGTGCCGCGCTAGGTGGAGACGAGAAAGCTCGGGCGGCGAGCTCGAGTGAACTAGTAACGTTCTTTAAGCGCGAGCTTCGCAACTAGTTCGCTGGCCAGAATCCGCTCCAGTCCAGTCAAGTTGACACTAACTTTTTATAAAGAAATCCTATGGAGGACCGATAACCAATAGTGCACAACCGCGCCCAACTGCGATGGAGTCTCAATGACCGGTAAGTCTGTTAAGAATCGATCATCTTCAAAAAAGACATCGGCAAAAACAACGGCGAAGAAAAAATCCGACGTAAAGGCTCCACTGAAAGCTGTGACCGCAGTTGCAGCAAAGCCAAATAACGGCTACCACCTCGAGCTTACAAAAAATAACCACTTCCGTTTTGGGTATGATCGAGTGCCGTTTATAAATCGCACTTCTCCCGAACAACGCTGGTCCGTCGAGTACGGTCGCTGCAAACGTGTTCCGCTTGACTGGCGCAGCGAATGTCTTATCGCAGCCAAAGAGATTCGCGGATCGACGCAGCAAGATCTTTACGTCTGCTTCAGCGGCGGAATCGACAGCCAGGTAGTCGCGGAAGCATTCCGATTCGCCAGAATTCCGTTTCGAGCTGCGATTCTTCGATTCAAAAAAGATCTCAATATTCACGACATTTCATGGGCCGTGATTTATTGCGAAACGAACGGTGTTCCCTATGAGTTTTTCGACGTCGATATCGAAGAGTTTTTCCTCGGCGGCGAGCTAAAGGTGATGGCGGATCTCACTCACTGCGTAACTCCGCAGCTACCGTCATCCATGAAGCTCATGGAGATGATCGCAAAAAAAGGTGGCTACCCAATTCTTGGCAGCGCCGAGTGCTACCTAGAAAAGACGAGCGAAGGTTGGGTCATGTTCGAGCGCGAGAAAATCGCGGCCGTCTACCGGTATCTGATGGCTACGGATACACCTGGCCAGGCAGGGTTCTTCCAATGGAACCCCGAAATTATGTATTCGTTCCTAGTTGATCCGATGATTCGTCGCCTGGTATCAAATCGGGTTGAGGGGCACAACTCAACCTACTATTTAAAATCAGAAATCTACGAGAATCACTTCAAGCTGATGAAGCGCCCCAAGTACACCGGATTTGAAAAAATCATGGCCCTGGATCGCCGCGTTCGCTCGTCACTCGAAACAAAATATGTGGCACACACACAAGAGTGCTACATCCCTTACGCACAACTTCTGAAGGCTCTCGCTCCTTATCCAAAATTAGTTAAAGTTAAAAAAACAGGTTAGGAACTTTCGATGGATGCGCCAAAGCATATTAAAGTCGTTACAAGTGATGATGCGAGCAAACTCGTAGACTTACGCATACGCTGTTATGCTGGCGCTGTGGGATTTGTGATAAATCCCGCTATCATGAAATGGACCTACAACGACGCTCGTAACTACAACCTTGGTTGCTATATTGGCGAGCGACTCGTTTCTGTTTTACGCGTTGAAGTCGCTTACTCGGTATTCGAAGTCGAGCAGAAGCTTCAGGTGAAGTGGACTTTCGATCCACTGAAGTTTCCGGTAATGATTTTAAGCAAAGCCGCCACCTGCGATACGGTAAAGACCTCTGGCTATAACGCTGTACTTCGTCACTGGGCACTTCACATCGCGAAAAAATGGGGCGTCTCTCACGTCCTGGGTACTTTCGTAGAAGGTTCTCCACGCCATGCCTCGATGGGCGAGATGGGTTACAAATTTTATTCCAACAGTGCTGGCTGGAAAGGCGACTTTGAAACCGACGAGCGCATCACTGTGGCGAACCTCGTTACTGCGACACATCTCGAGCAGGCCTTGGAAGTCACGAAACGAATTGCTGGGACGACATTCAATGAATATCGCTTCACGCCTGTTTTAGAGAGCCTCACTATCCCACCCCGACTCCAGCTGGCACCGAAACAACCGCCGCGTCGGGTTGCTTCGCGGACCGTGCCACGAACGAAGAAAGAACCGATCGCGGCAGGTAAGAAAAAAGCGCCGCTACGTCGGGCCTAAAGCGTGATTTCACTAGACTGCACAGCGCAATTCAGAATTCGATGCCTTATCTTTGCTTCGATCCTATTTCCATTGTGCCTGGGGAATGCCGATGCTGGCACCTGTCCACCTTCCGTGGCCAACGCAAAAATTCTCGCGAACACTGCTACGACGAACCTGCGGTTTGCAGGCTATAAATCGTTGTCCTATGTCGATGCGCTTGCGAAGCGACCTCTTAAAAGCCCTGACCTCGAAATGCAAGCAACGGTGTTCCAACCTCCGGGCAAAGGACCTTTTCCCGCCGTCATAATTAATCATGGCAGCGGAGGGATTGGCTCCCATCACTATGACTACGCAAAACGAATCGTAGATTCAGGAATGGTTGCAGTCATCTTCGACGGATTTTGCCCACGGGGTCTAAAATCGACGCTAGGTAATCAAAGTTCGGTCTCGCTGGTAACATCGATCGCTGACAACTATGCCATCTTAAATGCGCTGGAAAAAGAACCGTACATCGATAGTCGAAACATCGGAGCAATGGGAACTTCACGTGGCGGAAGCACATTGGTTCTTGCAGCTGACGAACGAATGCGGGCGCGTTTTCAAACTGGAAAAACGTCGTTTAAATCCGTCGCGGCCGTCTACCCGGGATGTTCAACTCAGCTCGAGCTGAAAACTCCCTCAAGTACTCGCGTGCTTGTTCAACTTGGAAAACAAGACACCTACTTTTCGCCTGCGCGCTGTCGAAAAGTTATCGGAGCCATGAAGACAGCTGGGTTTCCGGTGCTGACCACCGAATATAATGCCCATCACGGCTGGGACGCGGGCGGCCCACCTACCAGGTTAGCAAATGAGATGAGCTACGGAAATTGCGACATGTTGGTGCAAAGCGACGGTGTTCCAGTCGAACAATCTTCGAATATTCGGATGGACTCCGCTGCAAGCAGTAGGGAAGCCTTCAGTGCCTGCGGAGTACGCGGTGCATATGTCGAGGGAAACGAAGCGGTAAAACGCGAAAGCACGAACGAGCTGATCGAGTTTTTCAGCCGCGAATTTCGCCCGGTTGGCGCAGTCAAATCCGCTGCTGGAGCCACCACAACACGTAAGTGATTACGTATAAGTCAGGGATTCGTTTTCTCAGCAAGTGAAGTGAAATACGAGATCGCACTCGGATTGGCCCAGTTCTCGACGCCAAGAACTTTGCGAATCAGCTTTCGGTCAGGCCCGACAATGTAGCTCTCGGGAAGTTTCCCCACAGCATAGGTACCCATCACTTTTTTGTCACGATCCCACAAAACTTCAAAGCCCGGCTTCGGAACTCTAAAAAGTTTTGTGAACGCGCGCAGGTCTTTCTCGTCGTCGTCCATCGAGACAGCAACAATCGTGACTTTCCCTTTCAACGAATCGACCAGTTTCAGCATCGACGGAAATTCCTCGACGCAAGGTTCGCACCACGACGCCCAGAAGTTCACGATCACAACCGGAGTCTTCACATTCGACAAATTAAACGGCTTCCCATCGAGGTCGACAGCTTCGATCAATGGAATTCCGTCCTTCTCGAATTTAGAAACGAAGTTGAACGATTCTGGAACAACAGTCGCATCGTACTTTAACTTTAGCAGCCACCAAGTGCCTGCCAGCAACACAACAAACAACACAAAGCCGAAGCCCCAGATCGCCCGCGCGCGCGTCGCACGCCCCGCTTGCGAAGCTCCAGGCGAGCTGTGCTTGGCGTCTTCTCGACTTTGCATTGTCGACCCGTTGTTCGTTTCGTTGTCTGATTTGTCTGCTGCCACTGTTCAACTCCGTCGATGATCAAAGCTCACTCGAGCCGAAAAAGCAAAAGTCTGTCTGTGTCGCTACACCCTCCGGGTTCCGCTGCTTTCCGCATACTACGCGGAAAGATTCAGCCGTGTCGCTACACCCTCCGGGTTTCGCTGCTTTCCGCATATTACGCGGAAAGATCCGAACCGGTTGGCAAAAAAAAAGCCGAGGTTTCCCCCGGCTTTTTTCGGTTCGTCTTCGCATCGGTGACCCGACACGAGCTAACGTCCTACTTCTTCTTGCGGCTCGCTGCCAAAACAGCGCGCGCTTTGCCTTGAATTTTTCGAACACGCTTTTTCTTCGCGTCCGCAGCTTTCGAAGCCGTGCGTTTCTTAGCCGAAACTGCTTTTTCGTCGACGTTCGCCAACGCTTCAGCACGATCCTGAGCCGAGAAATCTACGAACTGAATATAAGCCATCTCAGCGCGATCGCCTGGACGCATACCCAATTTCAAGATGCGAGTGTAACCACCCTCGCGGTCTTGGAATCGCGGTGCAACGTCCGTCATGATCTTCGCAACAACGTCTTCATTCGGATAACGAGCGAGGAGCAAACGGCGAGCATGAAGCGTCTGCTTCTTACCGACCGTGATTGCCTTCTCTACGTGCCGACGAAGCTCTTTTGCTTTCGCCAAAGTAGTTTTGATACGGCCGTGCTCGACGAGCGAGTTCACGAGACCGCGCCAGAGTGCCTTGCGCGGACCAGATTTACGGCCAAAATGTTTTACACGTGCATTATGTCTCATGTCTTTTCTTTCGTGCTTCTTAAGTTAAACCGGGGCCGCAACTATGCGTCCTTACGCGGAACTGCGGTATTAGGA
>JAYSST010000737.1:0-1023 GCA_043720435.1 Bdellovibrionales bacterium | reverse complement strand
AAGCTTTACATCGCTCGTTGCCAGCTGCCTTGCGCGAGAACGAACAAGTGGTGAGTCGCATCACGCTTGCGATGACATCGAGCGGAGCCACCTTTGATCGAGTGAAAGATGTTGTCGCTCGCGAACTGCAGCGAGCCGCATCGGCTGCTCCGGCCACCACTGGCAAAGCCATCGTCGAAATGGAACCTGCGAACATTAGCCGTGCAAGTATTGCCGAGTACGGATATCGCTCATTCTTTCTTCCGGAATCGCAGCGGGCGCAAGCACCTGTCTCTTCGTTTCATTCCATCAAAAGTTTTCTTTACCCGTTCGAATCGGATGCTTTCGGTTTCGGAGTCGAATTCACGTTCATCGT
Organism: Bdellovibrionales bacterium; assembly: GCA_043720435.1. Classification (GTDB taxonomy): domain Bacteria; phylum Bdellovibrionota; class Bdellovibrionia; order Bdellovibrionales; family JAMPXM01. The sequence goes on along the minus strand of JAYSST010000737.1, from coordinate 668 downwards.
TCTTCCCGAGCGCTCTTACCTAGGACCGGTTGGACTTTCGAGCGAATTGAAGCTTGGCATGTGGGGCCGTTCGGATATCAAACTGTTCGGCGAACTTCATTTGAACACGCTTTCGGACGGAGAAATTAAGAACACGCCGGTGGGACGAGACACGGCGACAATGGGCGTTGCGATCCATCGTGAAGCAAGAAACTTTCGCTTGGTGAATCTGCTCTATTTTACGGCCGCCTCGGACGCGACTCAACGAATCGGCGGCGTTGAGTACACGCACAAGTTTGGGGCGATTTTCGGCGCCCGAGTTTCTGCATTGGGGCGAACGGTTCTTACTCCTTCAACGCTTTTCGAATGGGGCGGAATGGCTGAAGTACTCTTAGCAAATCCGCTTGAAACTCAAGGCGGCGGCACATCGGTCAAGACGGGTCGATTACGGGTTGTTTCAGTTGGTCCCGAACTCGGCTACACGTCGGGCGATTTCCGTTATTCGCTGAATGGTCGATTTGTCGTTGATTCTACCCAAGGCATCTCGCTCGATCAGGTTGGCGATCTGATGGGCCACGGAGTTGGACAGGGCTCGTGGGGCGCCGCAGTTTCCTGGCGATTTTAAAGGTAACAGTTCCCTTTTTGGGATGCAGCGCATATCAAAAAGGGAACTGTTACCACGAGGTCAG
>JAYSST010000736.1:0-6400 GCA_043720435.1 Bdellovibrionales bacterium | reverse complement strand
TTTTCAGGACCTGATCATCGCTTCATCAAATTCATAAATCGTAAATTGATCACCGTGCCAGTGGGTTCGGGATCGAACACAAGATCCTTCCGTTTTTTCTATCCGTTTGAAATTCAAATCATGGATGAAGAAACGTGGCAGAAAAACCTGACGGGTCCTACAGCCCATGATCAATACAAACATCGGCAGCGCCGGCGAGCGCGCGAACGCGTCTTGGGACTCTCAAGTGAAACTCTTTAAGGCCGCCGCACCCGAGGTGCGCCTTATGGGCGCAACGATTTGAAACGGTTCGTTTACGTATTCACATTCTTGCGTGCACTCGGCGGCTTCATATTTTTGCCGATGATCACACTGTTCACGTGCGTCACTGTCATCATCTACGGATCGACCGGGCGAGATGACGAAATCACGTATCACATGTGGTTGTGGTCTCGAATTGTAAACTGGTATTTTGGCATTCGAGTGGTCTCAGAAGGGTTTGATAAGCTTCCATCAACCGGCGGCGGTGTACTCGCCTTCAATCATCAAAGCCACTTCGACATTCCAGCGATCACAGGCTCGTCTCGCCGGCTCATACGCTATGGTGCAAAGATAGAACTCTTCAGCATCCCAGCGTTTGGGTCTGCAATTACTGTTGCCGGGATGCTGCCAATCACTCGCGACAATCGAAGAGAAGTGTTTCGAATTTATCAGCAGGCGGCGGTAAAATTTCAACAAGGAATATTTTATGCTCTTGCTCCAGAAGGTACTCGCCAAAGCGAACCTGTGATTGCACGACTCAAAAAGGGCCCATTTATTTTCGCTGCTAACAGCGGAGTGCCGGTGTTTCCTGTAGTCATTGAAGGCGCGGATAGAGTTTTGGCAAAGGGAAAACTGCTAGTGAATGTGGGCTGCATACGACGAACAATTCGAGTGCGCGTGCTCGATCCGATTTATCCGATAGAAAAGCCCACGTCGATTGGCGAGCCCGTTCGTCCCGAAGTCGCAATCGATCTTCTCGAGCGCACAACCGTCAAAATGCTAGAAGGTTATGCGGCCCTACAGATGGAAGCGCGCACGGACGGTTGCCGCTAACGCGTCAACGATCAAATTTTTAAACCGTTATCCTTTTTTGTCCGCATCTTTTTCTTTGAAAGCCTGGGTAAGTACGTTCACGGCTTCGATGAGCATTGCCACTTCATCGGTGGACCGAACAGTCAAAACCGATTCGTAATTCCCAATCCCGAGCTTACGTAAATGCTGGGTAATTCGAATCATCGGGCCTTCGTACCGATGTGTGATCAACATTGCCCAGATGGCGCTCGTGGCACCTGCGACGACGAGGCACAGTGCTGATCCCCACACGATTGCCTGAATTAAATTGTGCATCGCGAGCGCACTTAAAGCCTCGCTGTTCTGTGTGCGAACAACTTCATGAGATATTCCGATCACCTTTTGCACATGGTGGAAGATTATGTAGCTATAAGCGAGAATCGTAGCAGAAATGATTCCGAGCGCGGTCATTGCATAGCGGATCTGAACCGGACGGTTGTAAAAAAAGAAAATCCTTTTGCGTCCAGTCTGAGTTTTGAAACCTATGTTGTAGCTCTGGGAATTTACACCTTGTTCCTGCATCAGTTCTCTTTCCGACAGCTGAGATTTTTACTCTGAGCGATTCTTTTTTCGAGGGTCTCAAGCCGAATCTTTATTTCAAACGCGTCTTGCTCTGCTTTTGCCTTACGTTCATTCAGTGAAGCGATCTTTCTATTTTGGATCGTCAACAAACCGAAAAGGTTTTGAACCTTTTGGCTCAATTCTTTCAGGGCTTGAATGATCGGCGCAACAAGAACCGCGTAATCGACGCGTTTAAATCCTGTTTTGCTATCTGTCGCCGCTGCTGTCGGGAAGACCTTTTCAACTTCCTGGGCGATGACGCCGATGTCGTGTCGACCAGGCGTTTGTCCTTTTTCATTCCAGTCGAATTCTACGCCACGTAGCGAGAGGATTTTTGCGAGTGGATCTTGAATGTCGTTCACATTCTTTTTCAAGCGGATGTCGGAAGAACACATCAAGGGGTTGCTGTTGGTGCCCAAGGTACAATCGACTGCCGCCTGCACACGAACGTTCCCGACGACGTGCAGTCTTTCAGTAGCGGTTAACGTTCCGATTCCTACGTTACCGCCAAAGTAACTCTTTGCCGCTGCGTCCGCAGAGTATAATGAAAACGCATTCGTTCCCACAACGTTACCGATGTAGACGCCAAAACCAGCTGTCACTGCTCCCGGGCCCTGAAGGACTTCAAAAAAGCCGCCGTACGCACCAACGGTGGTCGATCCGGTATTTCCGGGGCCGCCTGCTACGGACTTCAGAGCTGTGACTGTATTGACCGTCGAGCCTCCGCCGCTGTTAACCGAGTTCGCTGCGCTATCTAAACCGATGAAAACACCAAGTTGGCGAGCGACAGTGGCTACGCTCGCCGAATAAGATTGTGCGCGTGTGGCAATTGTACGCTGGCCCGGTGACGCGGCAGTTGAATTTCGTAAATCGACAATGTGCTGAGTTGTTATCTGCGGAGTTGTTGTGCCTCCGAGGCTCGCCCAAGCCATGCTATCAACCGAAAACAGAGTAGAAGGTAAATTAAATCGCTTCGAGTTGACGGTGAATTGCCCCGGACTCCCCGAATCCGCAGTTCCTCCGCCGAGGATCATCTTGATGTCGCCGCCGGCTCCCGCATTAGGTCCATTCTGCGTCCGTATGAAGGCACCTCGGCCGGATGCAGTGCCAGCCGCCGGGGGACGCAGTTCAAACATTTCTAATGGGAGTTGAGCGGTGCCGATTCCAAAATTTCCGGCAAAGTGATTTTTAGAAGGCGCGGGTCCGTCGACACGCAACTGTTGGTAGAATCCCCAATCGTTGGTCGCTGTCGACGTTGGCGCCTGCAAGTAGATTCCGTATCGATTCGTTACTGGTCCTCCGCCCAACGTGTCCATTCTGATATATTGGCCGTACATATTGGGAATAACCGCATTCCCGAACGAATAGTAAAGTGAGCCGAAGAGACCGGTCGTCGTACCGTCATCCGCCTGAGCATAACTGTACGTACCCGTCACACTTTGGGTGGTTCCCGAGCCTTGTTTGGAAGCGATCGACTCGATCCCGTGAAAGTCGACGATCGCATTCGGCGAAAGGGATAACGTATAAGCGAACATACCGTTGGCATAATCTGTTGGTGCAGCGCTGTCGTTAACAATGGTCTCAAGGTAAAGCGCATTTTTCCAATATCCAGTTATCGGAACAGTTGGACTCACGTTCATTGTCAGGCGAAGGGCGGCGTTGTTGTCTGCGTTCGTCTGATTTAATTGCCTTAAGTCCAATCGGGCGTTGGGAGCACTGACGCCGACTCCAACATCGATCGGATCAGTCGAAGTCCCGCCGAGGATGATCGCGTTATTGGCAGAAACTTTTGCGTTTTTTCCGATGGCGCCAGACTTAGAAAACGGTCCGGCTGCGCCTGGTCCGGCGTCATTGCCAATGTAAGTATTGGAACTTCCTGTGGTCACATTGAAGGCGACGGATGCACCAGCTTGTCGACCGACACCAGTGTTGTCTGCTCCTGTAGTAACAAACTTAAGTGCTTCATAGCCGATTGCTGTGTTTCCGTTGCCCGTTGCGATTGGAAGCGCGTCGACGCCAAACGAACTACGCGCTAGTCGAATAGCTGCACCCAATCCGTTATTCCGTCTGAAAATCACATCGGTGTCATCGGTTGTGCCGATAAAATCACTTGCCGTTACTCCGGCGTTCCCCGAGACATCCCATCCCGGAGTTCCGCCGGAGGTGCTGATGACTCCACCCAGGGTACAAGTCGAGATGGCATAGGGCGGTCCCGCGGCGGCCGTCTTGGCAAACAAGAAAAGAAATCTTCCCGGTGTAAGTGGACCGAACGTCGGATCGCTGACGTAAGACACCGTTGCCGTTGCCGAAAAGTCATTGCCCGAAATTAACTGAGGATTTGAGATCGACACACTTTGAACTTTCAAGCCTGACTCGAAAGGAAACCCGCCGGCGACACTGCTGTCGAACACGTCCCACACCGACGTAGTGACTCCGGTGCAACTCGAACTGAGCGCTGGAACCGCCACCGCACCGGGGTCAGGAATCGAGAGGGGAGTTGCGCCGCCCATGTTACATGTGCACAGATCCGCTTTTTGATAAAGAGCGACGACCTGTTGTTCAAAATTTGTGCGTGCCACGGCTCGACGATAGCGCGCTGAACCTTTAGCCATATCAGACATTAAAGTCGCAATGCCAAGCGCAAGTATAACGACGATGGTTACTGTGACGAGCGCTTCGACAAGCGAAAACCCGCGCGCATTTGCGATTAGCCTTGTTTTGGCTTTAACGTGAGTCACGGAGCACCACTCGGTTTACAGTTCGAAATTTCGGTGAACCTCATTTGACTCTCTAGCGACTCGAGCTTCATTTTTGCCAATGCATTTTCATTTTCGATTTTGACAATTTTTTCTTCGACCGAATCGAGTTCGCGATTCAGCGTCGTGACCGAAAACAAGAGTTCGAAGATTTCATGGCTTAGAACTTTTAGCGCTTGAATGACGGGCGCAACTAGAACCGCGTAGTCTACTTTTTTAAAGCCCGTGCTTGGTTCCGTCATGACTGCGGTCGGGAATACCTTTTCAACCTCTTGCGCTATGACACCGATTGCATGGCGTCCCGGAGAACGCGATTTCCCATTCCACTCGAATTCGATACCGCGAAGCGAGCGAATTTTCTCGAGCGGATCTTCAATTTCTTTGACGTTGGATTTAAGTCGAATGTCAGACGAGCACATCGTTCCGCCGGCGGCTCCGCCAAGCGTACAATCGGTCGATCCTTGAACCCGTAGGAGTCCTAGGACGTGAAGTTTCTCGGTCGCGACAGTTCCGACTCCAACGTTTCCTGCAAAATAGGAAGGAGCGGTACTCGCATACAACGCGTATCTGCTGGTGCCGGTGACCGTTCCGATGTAAACTCCATGGCCATTCGTAATCGTTCCAGTGGCGGGACCCACTGCGAAGTAGCCGCCGTAGCCTGCGTCAATTGTTCCGGTATTTCCGGGGCCTCCAGCCACAGCCTGGATGCCGGTAACGGATTGAGCCGCAGCACCCCCGCCCATATCGGCGACGTAGGCTCGAGTCTCGGTGCCCGTTGCAAAACCCATAATGGTATTGAAGAAACCGGCAGCCGAAGTTGCGCCGCGCACGCCGATGCTAATTTGTGCTGGCGAATCGATCCCGTCGCTCATCGGAGCTATCGAGTACCGAGCCGCAATATTCTCGCCTGCGATAACGCCGCCGTTATTCCACGGTGTTGCAGTTAATTTCATTGCCGGTGCGGGGATATAGGTAAAAGTCCCGGCGGTAACTCTGAATCCGCCCGTAGCGCCTGTGTTTCCGGCTGCTGAGCCGAGATTAAAAATCATATTGCCGCCTGGCCCACCCGACGGGCCGTCTTGGGTCTGAATGAAAACGCCCTTGCCTTTAATCGGATCGAAGGTTGTGGAACCGCGAATTTCGAATAGACCTGCGGGAGCCGTTGCATCGGGTCCGATTCCAACCGGACCTGCAAAGTAATTTTTCTGAGCACTTCCGGCTTGATAAAACCCGTATTCATTTGTCGCGTTGAATTGTGGAGCCGAAATGTAATATCCGTGCCTATTTGTCACGGGCCCGCCAGAGAGAGTCGAAAGCTGAACGTATTGACCGTACATATTCGTGACCGTGGCGTTGCTTCGAGTATTCATGTAAGCACCAGAAAGAGAATTGGCTGGACCCGCTGATGCCTGGGCGTAAGCGTAGAGGCCTAAAACACTACCGGTCGAGCCGGAGCCCTGTTTTAAAACCTCGGACATAGTGCCATAGATGTCGGTGACAGCACTTGAAGACAAGCTTGTCGCAGATGTTGTGACACCTGAAACTCTGTCGACGTCGAACGGGGCGTTTGTCACCTCGGTCCAAGTGTAAAACGCGCCTTTGGCATAATTGGTGAGTGCTGCCGTTGGGCTGATGTTCAACGTCGACCACGCAGTTTGTATGGGATCCGCATTGGTTCTAAATGTTTGAGTAACGTCAAATGATGCTGTCGGCACCGTCGTGCCGACGCCGACTTTGAGACCGTCCGCACCCGGGCCGCCAATCACCAGCGTATCACTGACGTCTACTTTTGCGTTGCGACCGATCGCGCTCGAATTCGAGAGTGCCGCTGCCCCGGGACCTGCATTTTCTCCGATGTAGGTGTTGTAACTGCCCGTCGTTTGTCGAAACGCACTCGCGGCGTTTCCGCCAGCGTCGTTGCCGATGCCGATGTTGTTGGAACCGGTTGTGTTCGCAGCGAGTGAATTGAAACCTAATCCGGTGTTCGATGT
>JAYSST010000735.1:0-2569 GCA_043720435.1 Bdellovibrionales bacterium | reverse complement strand
CATCGAAAAGACTTGGGCTCACAAAAAGGCGGACGACGACTCGGTAGACGCCGGGTTGGAGAATTCGGAATTCGGTTTCGGTCGAATTCGATGTCATGATGCTTAGGCCATCGCGAAGGATGACAGTTTCGAACGGCACGTTGGGCTTTTTCGGCAAGCGGACCATCAGCCGGCTTCCGTCTTCAAGGCGAACTCTTGATCCAAGTGAACGAATTCCATTCGAATCTTCGTACCAAGTTGCGAAACCTTTTGTTTGGCCCAAAACATCAAAAGCAAAATAGGTTTGCCCGGCGACGAGAGCGGAAAGAATTTTTCCGCGATCGCTTTCGTAGTCACCAGTCAGTTCCGTGCGCAGTAAGACGTGATTCGTCGCGAGCCCGAACAAGGTTTCATAGCTGGGTGAACGTACGGTGATTCCGAGAATTGACGACGGCAGGCCCGCATCTGTTCCGAGAATGCCGAACACGCGGCGATCACGGGACAATCGATCCCAGTTTTCAAAAGATGTATCGAGGTCGGCAAAGAGTCGGACCAATGCAAGATCTGGATTGAACGGATAAATGAGGACACTCCACGCGGTCGACAATCTTGAGTCGCGCCACATCCGCGCGATTTCTTGTCTGATGTTCAAAACCTCAAGTCCACTAAGTCCGGAAGGATAATTACCCGTCCATTCAGTACCGTCGCGCGAGATCTGACCCAGTATAAGCGTGTCTTTCGTGGACGTAGAACTTGTCTGTCGATCGCCGGCGCCCCGAGAAAGCAAATCCGCTATCACCGTTTGTGCCTGACCCAGTCCTTCGACTGCCTTGAGGCGTTCGGGATCGAGCGAGAGAATTCGCGATTCAAGATAGCTAAATTTCCCGCCATTGATCACGAGCAACTGTCGCTGCCATCCTTCATTAGAGCCGCCCTGAATAAATTTATTCAGTTCACTAAAAACCAAAAAATCCAATTTCGTTTCTTGGCCGGCGCGAATCGTTTCGGAAGGAGTCAGAAAGCCATGGCTCAGAGAAGTTTGTACGTTGATCGCTCCACGATAATCGTAAAAACCTGGATGGTTTTTTGCGTGGAGCGAATCGGGAACCGCCGAAGTGGTTCTTAGCGAGAGTGCAATTGCATAGGTCAGTAAAAGTAGCGCGACGGCTATAAGTGCTATGACTTTTTTCACGGATTTGACTCCGAAGCGTCTCGTTTAAAAGTCACCAGAGTAAACCGATCGACGATGCGCCTAGAAATTTCTTTGTATCCTCGTTCGCCGATCCAAGCAGGCCACGGCCATGGTTCTGATAGCGCCACTGTAAACTGATCGCCAGTGGGATGCCCGCTCGCGTGGTAGTCGAAAAAGTCGATACGATTGATGCCCGCAAGTTTGCCCACAGTTCGGTTGGCCTTGATCGAAAGTGCTCCGGCCATCTGATAGGATGATGCAAACAAATTTAGATCTTCCTTCGCAACCGATTCGAGCGCATTGAATCGTACGAACTCGTATGTTTTTAGATTCTGAGCGGGAACTCCGAACAAATTCTGCTCGGGGTGGAAACCTTGATAAAGGACAATGACCGAAGCGGCGGCCCAAATGGTCATCATAATGCGGCTCAGCCAGCGATTCGTGTCGCCGATCGACGCTATGACAAGCAGAGGAAGATGTCCTGCAATCGGCCAATTAGCTTCCACAGGCGATCGCAGGCTCGTCCAAGCGAAGAAAAGCACGGGTCCCCAACCGAACCACCGCAGGAAGCGCAATTTCTGCGGCTCGCGAAACTTCCAAAGAGCGAAAATCACAAGCGGTGAAAGCAGCGCGAGCTGTGCGCCTACATATTCACCAAACTGCCGAATCATTTGTTCGGTTGAAACGGCCTCTTTACTCAAACCGTGATTAAGCTGAAACCGAAAAGAAATCCAGTCGTGAGCCGCATTCCAGCCCCAAACGGGCGCAGCAAAAATCAAACCGAAAAACACAGTCGTTAAAATCAGCTGCGGTTTCAACATCTGCCACTGGCGCTTCCAGCAAACGAAAAGAACCGCGATCGGAACAAACAAAACGATGTGATACTTTGCGCAGAAACCCACACCAAGAGTGGCGCCGAGTATCGCCGCAGTTTTTGCATTCGGCGATTCGAGAAAATACTTGAAAGCCAGAAGTGAAAGAGACCACATCGCGATGAGCGGAACGTCTGGCGTAATGACGAGCGAGCCGATTCCAAAAAATGGAGATAACAACACCACGCAAAGCCACTGCACATGCTGCTTCTCAGAAATGCTTGTGCCGATCGTTTTCTTTATCGCGAGAAGCGCGAAGTGGCCGGCGATCACAGCTGGAATGCGAACAACGCCGGTGAGATCTGAGTTCGTAAAAAGCTGGCGAAGGGGTTCGAAGATATGGCCAAGCCAAAATAGCCAAGCGACTCCGCCCGGATGATCGAAATAGGACCATTGCAGGTTGTGACTCCAGACCCAGTAATACGCTTCGTCGTTCGAAAGCGGGATGACGGCCGCGAGGATGACCTTCACGGCGAGCGCCGTAAAAAAGATCAGACGCCAAGAGATCAAGGCAGCTCCACTCGCG
>JAYSST010000734.1:0-6410 GCA_043720435.1 Bdellovibrionales bacterium | reverse complement strand
TGCATTTATGCTGAATTGAAATGGAATATCGGGACTGTTGTTTTCAGAAATGATCTTTCGCGAAGTGTCCTTGAAGATCTGACGTCAGTGCCGCGCCCATGGGCGCGGCTGAGCGCACTTTTACTCACAGGCTACTGCGCGCGCGAACACGCTGACAACGTTCGTCCTCTTCTAAACTCATTAGAAATCCCTTTTTGAATGAAGGATTCATGTCCGGATACGCGTTCACTTTTTCTTTCAGCGTGCCGGAACTTTTCGCCTCGCAGTCAAGCGGCATCAGACTGTTAATAACTGCTCCGACTCTTGACTGCTCTTCTGACGCACGATTCTTCTCTAAGAACGAGAAGTACTGACTCGCAAATCCAAGTTTCACTGCGCGTTGTTCGATTGGGAATAACGAGAACAATACCGCCTCGGCTTGTGCGAGCGAACGAGGGCTCGTCGCGGCGGTCGCTGTAAACTCCTCGACGAATTTTTTCTTTGTATCGAAAGCAGGCTCTGAAGCTTCCGCAGAAAGCGCGGCTTTGATTCCGCGATCCGTCGTATCTTTTTTCTTCATCTCTGAAACTACTAGCGATGCTTTCGCATGGCCAAAGCGAGTTAACGTCGAAGCGATCGTCCAGTTGCGCTCGACATCAAGTGCAAAGCTCTTCGAAACTTTTCCGCTTGCGTACCATTTGTAGAGTTGCTCCGTAGCTGTTGGCGTCTGTGCCATCTGCGCAAAGGCGTCATACCAAAGTTTTTCAGCATCAGATCCAGACTTCGCAGTTCGGACCCGGCGAAGAAACTCAGTCTCCATCGTCGATACGAATTTGTCTTTTTCGACTTTCGAGGCCGGTGCCGTCGGCCAATAGCTGAAGATCGACCCGCTTGGACGACTAATCGTACTCAGCACCTGCTGCAATACGATTTCATCATTCTCGGTCGAGAAATTTCCGCTGACGATATCAACATAAGTTTTCAATGAAAGCTCAGTTTCTCGAACCATGCGCCAGAGGTCGTTCCAAACGAGAGTTCGAGTCATCCGATCGTCGATTTTTGAAAGTCCGGTCGTTAAAAATGCGAGGCTGGTCGAATCGAGTTTTACCATGACGTAGGCATGATCGTCGTGATTTGGATAAACGAAAACGGGACATTTCCAATCACCCCTAAGTGTTTGCGTCTGCGATGCTCCCGGACCTTCAAAGTCAGCGCGAACGCGCGACTGCACGACGGTCTTGCCACCGGATTTACCGTAGAGTGCAACCTCCATCGACTGCGGACGATCCTTGCGTCCTGCGGTCGTATCGAGTTTCAGATCAATGGCTTTAAGACGATCGCCTTCGCACTTAAACGATGCCGACACCGTGTCTGCACCCGACTGGCGAAGCCATCGGTCTGCCCAGTGTGAAAGATCTTTCTTCGTGTGCTTCTGAAGTGATCCGATGAATTGGCTGAGAGTCGTATTCTGATAAGCGTAGGTTTTGAAATAGTCGCGAATGCCCTCGCGGAAAGCTTCAGCGGTCATGTAATAGTTCAACTGCTTTAGAACCGACGCACCCTTATTGTAAGTGATGGCGTCAAAGTTCGTCATCGCTTCTTTCACTGTCGCGATAGGAGCTTCGATAGGATGTGTCGTGCCCATCGCGTCTTCAATGTAAGCGCGAGCTTTTGTATGGGCGCCAAACGTCTGCCAAACCTCTTTGAACTCTGTGGCGTCCGCCTGTGCTTGCGCCGACATGAATGTCGCAAAACTTTCGTTTAGCCAAAGATTATTCCACCACGCCATTGTGACGAGATCGCCGAACCACATGTGCGCGATTTCGTGAAGCATCAAGCTTGAAATACCGCGGCGATTTTTTCGGGTCAGAACCGAACGCGGAAGAACGTATTCTGTATAAGTGATTGCTCCCACGTTCTCCATGCCGCCTGAGTTGAATTCAGGAACGACCAGCTGGTCGAGCTTCGTAAAAGGATAATTTGTTCCGAAATATTTCTCGAAGTATGCGAGCCCGTCTTTCGTGGTTTTGAACCATTCTTTTTCTTTCATCGCACTCTTAAGAGCAGGACGAACCATGATTCGGAGAGGGAGAACGCTGCCGTCGGCGCGTTTGTATTTATCGGTGTGAACGAAAAACGGGCCCGCGTGCAGCGAGAAGAGGTAGGTCGAGATTTGTGCTGACGGTTCGAAAACCCAAAGCCGAGCGTCTCCAGAAACTTCCTTCGAAGTCTCTTTCGAAGCTGTCACAACCATAAAGTCTTTCGGTGCAAGGACAGTCATGGTTAAAACCGAACGCAGATCCGGCTGATCGAAGCACGGCATGAAGCGATTGGCGTCAAACGTTTCGAACTGGGTGTGCAGGTAAACTTTGCCGTCGACGGGATCAATAAAGCGATGAAGTCCGTCACCGGTTCTCGCAAACGCATGCAAATACTCGATTCGCACTTCGTTATTCCCTTCAACCAACGCGCCTTTTGGTAAATCGATCCAGTAAGGTTTTTTCTGAGTCAGAGGTTGCGCCTTGCCATTCACGACCAGCGACTTCACTTCGCCCTCAAAGAAGTCCAGGCGCAAATCCTTACCTGCTCCTTTAAGCTTAAACCGAAGGGTCATATCGCCCGTGAATTTTTCCTCAATCGCTTTCGAACTCGCCGCCGTGATATCCACTTTTAAATCATAAGTAACGTCGCTGAGGCGCACCTTACGATCTTGAGCTTCTGTCCAAAGTAAATCGCTCGAACCTTCTTTGGCAGCAACAGCCGGTGCAGCTGTTTTAGTAGAACTCGCGCACGAAGTTGCCAACGCAACGGTTGAACAAAGAATCAGAAACGATAAGAAAATCCGCATGATACTCCCCAGGCTGAAAGTGAACTTCGAAAACCTTAACGGCGACACGCTCTCCTAGCCAACTAGATCGAATAGTTAACCAGCAAATGACGCGCTCCTCGACACATAAGACAGTCCAGATTCGTTCCGAACCTGTGACAGCGACTAAGCCGCTCAGCAACATAGACAAATGAAGTTCTTTTCCAAGAAAGACAAATCTGGTCGCAAAATGCTCTTCGCGCCCTCGCCTTTGCCAGACGCGCCCTCGGTAACTAAGCTAAAGTTTTCATTGCTCGATATGACTACGACCGAAAACAAGGTCGAGTTGCACATTCATAATTCAAGTTCGCATGATGTCTTCTATCTCGGAAATCCGCCGGGAAACGTACTTCACGATTCGCAGGAGTACGATCAGGCATCGAACGAATGGACCTCAAAAAGAAAAACTTGGAACGGACTAAAAAGTGGAACCCGTCTACTAAAGGTCAACGAAAGTACGAAATTTTTTATCGATGGAAGGTTAATGAATCAAAAGGAAAAACGAAGAGTCGGACTCTACATTCGATGGATTCCGAATCAAAAAACGCTAACACTAGAGTCTAAAGACAACGCTGACCTAGAAGAAGGATGGATATTCATTCCGCTCCTGGTGAAATGATCTGCATGGATACGGCGCAGCAGTGGGTGCTAGATAGAAAACTCCTCCGTTCCAACCATGCTTTGGTTGCTTTTCATCTCGCTCTTTTGGTGGTCCCGCGTTTTAACGGACTTCTTTTATATGAATCATAGTGACTGGCCACAAGGGCCGCTATTTACAATCGGGCACATCTGTCTCACAACACTGTTTCTAACAATGGCGTTTCTCTACACGGCGCTACTAATCGCGGCTGTCTGAACGCGAAGATGGAACTCATATGAGTATTTTCCTGTTTGCACTCTTTGCTGATTCCGTCGCCCATGCTGGGTGCCCGGCAATTGGACTGCAAAATGTGACGATTCAAATTCAGTCGTGCAAAGAACTAACAGGACCGGACGGCACGCTCATCAAAGTAGATGTCGAGCGCGTCACCGGACCGAAAATGGGAATGGATTTGAAGACCGGAGACAAACTTGAAACCTTTGTGCAAGCCGACCAAAAGTTGATCTGCAAAAACACCCCAGCAAAACAAACACTGTGCATCGACATCCAAAAGTGGTGCCCGATGACAGGAAACAAGCCCCATACGGCAAATCACAATGCGTACAATATTCGACAGGGAGCATGTCCCGAACCTCCTCTGTAGCGGCAGCCCACAAGCAAGACGTCGAGCGCGATCCGCGAAGCAGATCAAGCGCCATGCACAGCCCAAGCACAAGCGAAGCGAGTGCGCGCACCACCAAGAGCCTCTCCCGAGACTTTCCGCGCGAAGGCGCGGAAAGCAGCGAAGGCCAGCGGCCGCAGCGACACAGACAGACAAACAAAAAGCCCGCATCCGCGGGCTTTTTGTTTGGTGCCCCCTGTCGGCGGATCTTCGAACCGCGCTTTTGGCATGTTCGCCAAAGCTAAATAGCTGATTTTACTGAGTACAGAGAGGTGCGTGGAGAACAAATACTGGAGAACTGGTACATGTTCTCCACGACACTATCCGTTCTCCAGTTTCAGGTTGATTTTATGGTATACCATTGGTATACTTAAGATCGACCTGGAGGTCTTAATGATCGCGAAAAAACTAACCAAAGTGGGCAACACACAAGCTGTTGTTTTAGACAAAACACTGCTGAGTCTCGTTGATGCCGATACCGAAAGCACTTTCAAAATTTCAGTAGATGGCAAAAAAATCGTTCTGGAAGCGATGACCCAAAAAGAAGTCGATCGCATGGCTTTAGAAGCGAGCGATAAAATCCGTAAGGTTCAGAAGAATGTCTTCAAAAAACTCGCCAAGTGAAAGTCCCAAGGCCACATTCGACGGAACCGACCTGTATCCAACGATATTTTTGAAGGCTGCGGCCTATGTTTACCATTTAGCAGAATCTCAGGCCTTTGTTGATGGCAACAAAAGAGCTGCGCTTGACGTCGCTTTAACTTTTTTGGCCATCAATGGTTTTGATGTCGAAGATGAGCAAATGGAACTCTACGACGCGATGATCGCAATTGCTGAAAAGAAAATGTCGAAAGAGCAATTGGCAGATCTCTTTAAAAAATTAACGACGTAATTAATTGCTCTGCCGAGACCGACCGTTGCTACAGTCAATCTGCATATAAATTTGATCGAAGTACGTTTCGCCATCACGAATACTATCTCGCTCTTGCCCGTACTTTTCGAAGCCCGCCTTATAGAACAGGGAAATCGCGGCCTCACTGTTCACAGCTACCATCAATCTTATGGCTCTTAATCTGGGGTCATTTCCGGCATCGGTCAAAAATGCTCTTAACAATTTAGTGCCAATTTTCTTACCTTGATAATCAGGATCGACGTAAAATCCCCACATCGATGCCTTGTGGTCGACGCATTCCCGGGTTTCGGGAAGCATACCGATTATCCCCAAAAGTTTCCCTTCTTCGAAATATCCTTTAACGAACAAGCTCGAGTCGCTTGCGCTGTCCGCAAGCAGCTTCATGTGCATTTCACGAGAGGTTTCGACAAAGAATTTTGGCATCGACGAATATGCGACAGGGTACTGTTGCAGGCTGTTGAGGCGCACACGGTAGTACTCTTCGTAATCATCGGCCGTTAGATTTCGCATCATGTTTTTCGTCTCCTCGTTGTTTCTATTTTTATCGCGGAAATTGGGAACGAATTCAACGCGCTGCGCGTATTGCCATCAGCACGATTTATAATATGATTTATGTATCCAATTACATAGACGCGAAATTCAATGAATCGTTCGCTGATTTTTCGAATTGCTGTCGCCGTTTCAATCGGAAAACAATTTCGTCCGCTCACATTGCGAGTCAAATTTCACTTCCGGAAAAACGGGCTGTACATTCTTTGAATTCGACGTTCAGTTCTTTTAATGAAAATTAGCTTTGAAGAATACCTGAAAGACCTGATCGAAATGCCGGACTTTGACGAATCGATTTTCTATCCGGAAATTGAAAATCGAAAGCTTGGCTTCACCGACGAAGACATGGAATGCATCGCCGACTATTTCCGCTGGCAACTGAATCAGCGAAATCGTCGTCTCGATAAACGCTGCTTGATTTCAATTTTGAAGTTGCGGGTGGCGCAGTTGATTGATCAGAAGAAGTCCGAACTCGCTCGCGATCTTGATATACTCAAATTATTTTCAAAGTATCTCAGTCCCACTTAACCATCGCATCCTACCGGACTAGAAAAGTTCGAGTCCAACGGGCCTGCGCTCTATCAATCAATTCGAATGGAATCCCGGTTCAAGTCCAATTTGCCTGCTGCATCTTGTATATGAGATCACTAGATTTTTTTAAAATACTGATTTCACTAGGGAAAATTTGTTGGTGCTCCGGGCCGGACTTGAACCGGCACGCCCCTTTCGGAAGCTCAGGATTTTAAGTCCTGTGCGTCTACCGATTTCGCCACCGGAGCAATCAGTTTGAAGTTGTAGACTACCCGGCCTACAATAGTGAATTCACGGGTGGGTTACAACT
>JAYSST010000733.1:0-6418 GCA_043720435.1 Bdellovibrionales bacterium | reverse complement strand
GCGCCGAGAAGTCAGCGTTTCGAATCAACGAAGCTGCCGAACCGGCCTTCAACGTACGATAGATATTCTGCATCGTGTACGCGTCGAGATCTCCGAAGAAGAACATCGGAACTTTCAGCTGTTCTTGAATCAGTTTGCACCAACCGCGAACGCCGTTCGACGGAACCCCTTGTGCGCCGAGTACGATACAGTTGTTTCTGCGAGTGATTCCGTTGGCAACGAGAGTTCCCGCGGTACCTTCAGACTCAACAACCAGGCAAAAGTCGATTTTCTTCTTGGCTTTTAATGTCAGAGACTGCGGCTTGTTCTTTGGCTGGAACGGCGTTGTACCGAGAGTCGACAAATCGACAACGGCTTTCGTTCCGTCCGACAATGTTTCGGTCACGACCAACTGCTGCGAGTAAGTCTGCCCACCGCGATCGTTCGCAAAACAGTTCAGTTCTTCGCGATATACTTCGAGCATATCACCGATGAAATCGATGATCGAGTCACTCTCGTCCTGGCCCGCGAAATCCAAGGCTTTCAGATCCTTGTTCTTCTTAATTTTACCTTTTGCCATGTAGTACAACTCACGCTTCGTGTTCACAGCGCCAGAAGTCAGATTCTGAAGCAAGACTTCGAGCATGAAAACGACCCGAGCCATCTTCTGAACGCTTGAAACGTTGAGTTCGGTGCGAACTCGCTTATCTCCAGGAGTTAAGTAACCCACTTTTGAGTTATAAAAGGCGTTATCGAGTGAACATTTGACCGCTTCAAGAACGGGCCGGTTTGCGCGTTCAAGTTCTTCGAGCATCGAATCGCAAAGCAGTCGGACTTCTTTCGGAATATCTTTTGTGAGTTTTCGGATGCGGATAATTTTATCCATTACTTCCTCGCCGACTTATCAGTCGTCTTTTTACCAGTTGTCGCGACCACCGCCGCTTTTCCTGTTGTCGCGACCTTTTCTGTGCCGCGTGCACCGCTGCTCGCGGTTTTGGCCGTCGCCGCAGATTTATCGGTTCCGCGGGCCGCTTCTTTGCCCGTCGACTTTTTTGTTTCGATCTCGATCACTTTCGCCGTCGTAGTGCGAACGGCGTCTTTACCTGTGCCACGCGCCGATTTTCCGGTGCCTCGAGCGCCACCTTCTTCATCGCTATCGAAAGCCTCTTGGCGCGCATCTTCTGCATTCGCGAGAGCTTCTGCTTCTTCGCTGTTTGCTCCCATCGCTTTTTCGTTTCGCGAGGATGAAGTGAAGAACATGCCGGCTTTTTCCTGACGCTCTTTCAAAGCGTTCAAGCGTTGATCGGCCTCAGAGAGATCCTTCTGGGCGTCCTTTGCATCGCGACCCAAAAGTTTCTTCAAACCTTCTTGAGCTTTCGCGCGCCGCGCTTCTTTTGCGCCCGAAATCCGCATCAAACCTTCAACCAAAATAGGTCCGAATGATTCGATGTGCGAAATCTTTCGTTCGAGATCGGCCTCTTTGTTCTCACGGCGAATGTGCCGGGACAACTTCTGTCCAGCCTGCATCAGCGCGCGACGGATTTCTTCGACGAGTTCATCGGAAGCGTCAATCGTCTCTTTCGAGGCGTTTTTGAATTTAATAAATGGAGAAACGATCGACACCGCGAATACGTAAGGTCCGTTCGGTAACGAATCCTTGGATTGCGGAAGACCGTAGGACCGCCAGTTGACGCTTTCAACGGCGTTCGTGATCGCGCACGCACTTTTATCGAATTGCAGAGGAACCCGGTTTGCGAAACGCAAAAGCTGAATAGATTGATCTTCAGCACCGCGATTTAAGAACCGCGCAAGAGCGACCTCAACAACGACCGGTTTGAAATCGCAAATCTTAGGTTTTCGTGTCACGACCGAGAAGAAATCGACGTCGCCAAGGCGTAAGATCGACTTAGCCATCGCTTCTTCGCCAACCGTTAGTACGGAACGAGTTGAAGGCGACTGCAGCTCGGTTTTACCTATGACCTGAAACGCTTGTTTAAACTGCGCTTCGTTCATTTTACCAACGGACATGCCAGGCATGGCTTTCGGAAGACCGTTTTTCACGAGGTCTTTTAAAGTCTGATCGTTGACTCGAGAAAACCCGGTTTTCAAAAATTTACCGAATTCGGTTTTTCCAAAGATACCCGCATGGGTGATGAATTCACCCAGCTTCATCGTGTGCGGATGCGGCAACGTCGAAGGAGGAACCTCGGGAACAACGTCGCTCACGCGCTCGATACTGACCCAGTCGGCATCCGCGAGTTTATAGCGAAGTTTCAAATGAGGATTAACGAGCGTTGTGCCCTCGAGATAAGTCAAAATCCCGCCGTCGCCGTTCAGTTGAATACGACCGTCGATTCGAAACTCAACACGAACTCCATGCGGACGATCCCAATCGATCATCTCTTTGCTTTTAATAACGCCTTTGTTTTGTTTAATATCGACGTCGATCGAACCGTGAAATGCTTTGCGCATTCGCTCGGTTTTCGAAGTGACCAGCACACCCGACGCGTTCGTCAGCTGAGCCCACGTGACCGCAGCGGAAATACCGATTCCCTGCTGACCGCGAGTCGCTTGTCCGCGACCAAATTTGGATGATGCGAGGTACTCCCCGTAAACCTTCGGAAGATCTTCGGGATCAAGACCGGGGCCATTATCTTCAACAATAATTTCAACGAGATCGGCTGATTTGCTCGAGCCAATTCCCGTTTTGCGAACTTCGACCGAAATTTCGGGCAAGATTCCGCTCTCTTCGCAAGCATCCAAAGAGTTATCGACCGCTTCTTTTAAGGTCGTTAGAACCGCCTTCAAAGGCGATGAAAAACCAACCTGTTGCAGGTTTTTAGCAAAATATTCGGCGGTACTGCTCGACGTGATCGCTTTCGCCATCTCTACTCCATCTAACCCATCAAAAAACAGAAACACACGCCTGGAACGGGTCCAGAGCGCGCACAAAAGGTTCTGCGAGGTGCCATCATTTCAATAGTCGGGCTTTTCAATCAAGGTTCTCTGTCCAGGATTTTTGCCGCACCACGCCACCAAAAAAACCGGAACTGGGTACCGAGCTTCGTTCACGCATGGCATGTTGTCGTTACGATTCCCCTATGACGCCGGGGTCATAATTTAAATGCCGGAAGGCGAACTGAGCAACATGCGAACGCGAAAACAACCCATCATATTATTTTTAACAATCGCCGTTTTGACCCTCGCGACAAGCGGACTTGCCACAATCTCGGGCATCATCCTTGAAGAAAATTCTGCCTTGGCGCAGTCCTCACCCTCGCGTTCCGAGACCGATGGGCGTCCTGTGCAGCCCGCGACGGCCACGCCGGACGCCGCGAAAGCAACTCCAAAACCGACGATTCCGGCGGTTAAACCGTCACCGAAACCTTCGCCGAAACCGGGTGCTGCCAAACCAACACCAGCACCGACCTCGCTCGAAACGAGTCGCAAGTTTCCGAAAGTCGTTTCGAAGTTGATGATGGATGATCTGCAAAATGGTCGTGGTCGCGCATCGAAAGCGGGATCACAACTTGTCGTGCATTATCAGTCGTGGCTTTACGATCCTACGCAACCACTCGGACGTGGACCACAATTCGAATCAACAGTCGGGAAAGCCCCCTACAAATTTATTCTTCAGAATCCAGATTCGCCGCACATCAAGGGTTGGGAAGATGGACTAGTTGAAATGAAGGTGGGCGGAAAACGCCGCCTCATCATTCCGCCCGATCTGGGTTATGGGGCCAACGGTGCAGGACAGGTTGTTCCGCCAGGCGCAACTCTGCTCTATGAAATTGAGTTGGTGGACGTCGAGTAATCACTACTCTTCGTCGAAATCGTCGCCCTCTTCGAAACCTGAATCTTCGAACGAGCTTTTCTCAAACGTCGAATCAAAACCGTTTTCGAACGCTCGTTCGACGTCAAGCTTGTGGCCACGAGACTGATTGCAGGGCTTGCAACTTGGAACAACATTGTTCTTCGATGACTTACCACCGCGTGCAACCGGGATCAGATGATCCATCGTGAGTTCGTTTTTTAAAAATTTCTTTCGGCAATGATGACACAAACCAGGACCAACCTGTTGCTTCCACCATTGGGAATTTCGCAGTTCGCGGGCTTTAGCTCGTTCACGCTTGATATGGGCTGCCGCATCCGCGGTCGAGTCATGAGACATCGCACTCTCGTACCATAGGGAAAATGCATTGTGCTACCGGTTCTGCTTGAGTCATTGCTAGAGCTGCTTCGATTTGCTAAATACTCTCCTCTGAAACACCTTTTTTACACTGGGACCGTTCGCATGACGCCTGATCAGATGAAGTCGCGACTTGAAAAAGCTTATCCGGATGGGGCGATCGTCGTCGTTGACCTCACGGGAACCGAAGATCACTGGCAGGTCGTGATCACTTCAAAAGCCTTCAAAGGTCTTTCTCGCATTCAACAACACAAACATGTGATGGATGTCTTCGCACCAGAGTTAAAAACCGGCGAAGTGCACGCCCTTACAATCCAAACCAAACTTCCAGAAAATTCTTAAGGAGCTTTCCATGACCGAACTCAATCCGAATCTCAAAGAGCGTATCGAAAAAATCTTGAGCGAAAACAAAATTGTCTTGTTCATGAAAGGAAGCCCGCAATTTCCACAGTGCGGATTTTCGGCGCGAGCGACGGCAATCTTAAATGAATGCGGCGCTAAATTTCACTCGGTCGACGTGCTTCAAGATGGCGAAATCCGCGAAGGCATTAAGGCTTTTGGTAATTGGCCGACGGTTCCTCAACTTTACGTCAACAAAGAACTCGTCGGTGGCAGCGACATCATGATGGAGATGTTTGAAGCTGGCGAACTGCAACCACTGGTGAAGTAAACTGCCATGTCGATTCGCTTAGGGATTTTACTTTCGATCGCGTCGATTAGTTTTTCGACAGCTGGGGCGGATTGCGGCCCGCCGGGCAGCGACCCGACCGGAGGTCGCCCGTTTTTTCATTGGCTCTGGGAAGAACAGATCAAACCGACCGCCCGGGAATCTATCTCGACCGATCAGCTTTCTATTCTACTCGCGACAAGTGGTGCGACGGTTGTCGCCCGCCAATACGACTCAGACGTTCGTGTCGACTCTGGGAATCACGGCCGTATGCCCGCTGAGATTTCGCGATTTGGCGATTTTGCAGGAAGCGGTTACCCCGGCGCCGCGCTCGCCGTTTCGCTCCTTGTCTGGGATCAGCGCGAAGGTTTGGCGATGGCGCGTTCGCTGATTTTTACCGCCGTCTCGCACCGCACGATCGCGACGATCGTGAATCGCGAACGACCCAACAACGGCCCCTACTCTTTTCCAAGTGGTCACACATCAACTTCGTTCGCGACCGCCGGATCTCTCGCATACTCTTATGGTCCATGGGTTGGAGTTCCCGCGCTGATGCTCGCGACATTTGTCGGCGCCTCACGAGTGGCCGACAACGCCCATTGGTTCAGCGATACTGTCGCAGCCGCAGGCCTCGGATTATTTTGGGCGCGCGCGAGTTACCGAGCCGGACTCGATTCTGACATTTCCAGCTGGGCGCCCGGTCTTGTACCCGGCGGACTAACGCTAAGTTTCACTCGCCAATTCTAGTTTCACCCGGAAGCTTGATAACTGTCTCGTGGTATTCAAAAATAAGTCGTTCGACAATTTCGCGACAGCCAATGACATCATCGATCAGTCCGACCGACTGGCCTGCACTCCACACGGTCTTCCATGTCGGTTTCTCTCCGTCCAACGCGACTGCGGCGGCTTCCAGCGATCTCATTCCCAACAGGTGAATCAAAGGGACGGCGTATTTTTTTGTAAGCGGATTATTCTTCAAAATTTTTAGTGCGAGCGGAAGTTCGGTGCCGATTTTTTTAACGTAGTCGGTGTTGATGACGGCGGCAGGTGTACCCGATATGCGAGTTGTGAGGACAATATCTTCTGGCGTGCTTTGCACGACGGCATTTTTATAAGCGGTATCGACGCTGGCTTCGGTCGATGCAATAAATCTAGTGCCTACGTGAACGCCCCCGGCCCCAAGCGCGAGGGCTGCGGCAATCTGCGACCCGTGGGCGACTCCGCCAGCTAGCACTACAGGTATTTTCATTTCGCGAGCAAGCCAAGGTACCAACACTAATGGCGAGATCGGCCCCGCATGCCCTCCAGCCCCTGTTCCGACAGCGATAAGTCCATCGGCGCCGAGGTCCGCGACTTTTCGAGCGTGCTCGAGATTCGTGACATCGCAGAAAACTTTCGCGCCATTTTTGTGGGCCTCACGAATCACTGCCGCAGGGCTGCCAAGCGAAGTAATAAAAAGCTCGACACCATGATCGAGCGCGATCTTGATATCCTCGTTTTGGCGGGTGTTTGATTTATTCACAATGACGTTGACGCCAATTGGCTTCTTCGTCTTCCGTTTCATTTCAATAATGGCTTCGCGA
>JAYSST010000732.1:0-2576 GCA_043720435.1 Bdellovibrionales bacterium | reverse complement strand
TAACGGTATTATTGTAAATTCTCGCATCAACGACCGATCTGCCGCGAAAATTAGAAGTGGTCCAATCGTAAACGGCAACAGAATGCTGAGGCACACCTGACTTAGCACGAGCATTTTACTGAGAGCGTGATCTCCCAACATGAGAACTCCGAGATACGCCGGTACCAAAGCTAGTGCCCGTGCGATGAAACGTGTTTTCCAAAGCGGCATTTTCCACTTCATAAAACCTTCGATGACGATCTGACCTGCGATGGTCCCGGTGATCGTCGAACTGTGACCAGCTGCCAAGAGTGCTATTCCGAACAACAGGCTTGAGAGCGTACCGCCAACGATAGGATCGAGCAAATGATAAGCCTCCTCGATCCCAGCGACCTCGCGATGGCCTGATTCATAGAAGGCTGCAGCCGCCAAAATTAAAATTGCCGCATTCACTAAGAATGCGATCGCTAACGACAAAATCGTCGCAATCGTATTCCATCGAACGGCTTGCTTCTGGTCGCTAAAGCCGCCGAGCCTTGTCTGCATCTGAGCGATCGAGGAATGCAAAAAAAGATTATGAGGCATGACCGTTGCGCCAAGAATTCCGATGGCGATGTACCATGGTTCGATTCCGGGAAGCTCTTCAAAATGTGGAACAAAGCCTCGGAAGACGGCTGGCCATTCAGGCTGAACCAAATACAGCTGAACGAAGTAGGCTCCGGTGATTGTTATCACCAGTCCGAGGACGATAGCTTCGATACGGCGGTAACCTCTGCCTTTCAATACAAACACGATTATGGTGTCTATGACGGTCAAAAGAATTCCTGCTTCGAGGGAAATTCCGAGGAGAAGGTGAAAAGCGAGCCCGGTTCCCAGCACCTCAGCAATATCCGTCATGACAATAGCGAGCTCCGCCATCAGCCAAAGAAAAAAGTTCGACTTGCGGCCGAAGCGCGCATTCGACAACTGTGCAAGATCTTGTCCTGTGATCAAACCGACGCGCATGCTGAGGCACTGTAAGAAAACGGCGGCAACACTTGATAGGAGAACTACGAAAAGCAGTGCATACCGATATTTCGCACCCGCTTCGATATCGGTCGCCCAGTTGCCCGGATCCATATAGCCGACCGAAACGAGAATGCCCGGTCCGAACAGTGCCAGCGCCTTTTTTGCCTTCGATAGTTTTACCGGTTCCGAAAACTCAAGCAACGGGGGAACTCCTCTGCGCAGTCCCCCGAAGTCATGTTCTTAACCGAACCAGGCTGTTTAATTAAGGCGAATGCCAGTACTCTATAAACATTCTTATCTGGATTCTTATCTGGCATCTGTTGAGCTAGGGGAAGTTCCGAGATAGAGAGAGCACATGAAAGCGAAACTCGAGCGAATCAGCAAAGGATTAAAGGCGGTGCACAAGCACCTGCTCGACAACGAGCGTGTCGCGGTTGAACTCAAATTGAATCGGCATCTCGCTCCCCTTGAATTTTTCAATATGCTGACAAGAGACGAAAGTTTCGCATGGATGAAACCGCTTTCAGCGCTTATTGCTGAAATCGACGAATTCATAGATGAATCCGAAAACGTATCAGAAAGTGACGTCGCGTCTTATCGTACTCGGATCGAATTCATTCTGCGGGATCCCTCATCAAAGCTCGCTGCGCGCTACTTGCGATACCTGCCGCAAGACCCCGAATTTATTATTGCGCACGCCGAACTTCGCGATGCACTCACCTGACGTTTCGTCGATCGTGACCCGTCTCATTTTGAGAATGTTTATGTGCCAAATGTCTCTTGAAACTTCAGTCCGAGCCGACTTTCGTCGATTTATAGAGGCTTTAACCAACCAGAGGATTCACATGAAAAAGCTTATGGTTCTGATGCTAATCCTATCATTCGCAACCGTTACCGTTGCTCACATGGACGACGCAGAAGCAAAAAAATCAAAGTCGAAAAAGAGCCGCGACATTGCTAGCAAAGGCAAAGCGCACAAAGGAAAAAAGAAGCACAAGTAACTGCAGCACTGCCCTTGCGCGGTCGCAATGAGCGCACTAAAACTCGTTGAACACGCTGGCCAGCTCTCTCGGGTTTCGCCGCGAAGCAATCGAGTACGGCGTTTACTGGTGGGATCGTAAACGCCATCAATGATGTTGAATTCAATTAGGGACGAGGCGGGCCTGTGTAGGTCGATTGCTCGCACAACACGAGTCCGTCGAACAGGTACGGAGTATCCTCTGTGAAGATGACTGTCATGCGCTGAACGTACGTCAGTTTTGTCATGTGATCGGCTTTTTTAGTCGCGACCTTTTTCTGCGCTCCGACCATTTTGAATGTCGCCCGACGAACCGTCGCACCACCGCGTGGTGGAACCGAAATATAAGTTTCACTATCTACGCTGAGCTCTTCGGATGGACCACTTCGGGCTCCGCCGTCGGGCCTGTGGTAGGAGTATTTTAGTTTACCATCGGCGCTTCCGCAGACGACTCCGCTTGCTCCCGCCTCAACCGAAAAAAACAGCGCTGCTAAAACTAGAATTCGGAACAACATAAGCTTAACCCCTATTAAACATTTGTATTCGACGCAAAACCCTTGGCCGAGCGGCT
>JAYSST010000731.1:0-1029 GCA_043720435.1 Bdellovibrionales bacterium | reverse complement strand
TCGATCTCGAGGCCGAACTGCTGAAGAAGTGCCACTTTCAATCCGTCGAGATTCCAAGAATCCCGTCCGCCCTTTTCAGCGACGTGCATATCAAGAAGGGCCGAGACTTGATCACCCAACATTTCGCGAACGATCTCTTCGATTTTCTCGCCCTGTAAAACTTCGCGGCGCAAATTGTAGATTGCCGTGCGCTGCTTGTTCATGACGTCGTCGTAATCGATCAAGTGTTTTCGGATATCGAAGTTATGGCCTTCAACTTTTCGCTGGGCACCTTCGATCGAGCGAGAAACCATTTTCGCAGTGATCGGTTCGTCGTCGGGAACCTTCATCATGTCCATAATTTTCGAGACGCGCTCGCCATTGAACTTACGCATCAAATCGTCGTCAAGACCTAGGTAAAATTGCGATTCTCCTGGGTCACCCTGTCGACCTGCGCGTCCGCGCAGCTGATTGTCGATACGACGCGACTCGTGTCGTTCTGTACCGATGATGTAGAGGCCCCCCGCTGCGATCACTTCTTGTTTTTCTTTTTCCGTCTGAGGTTTGAATTTCTCGACAGCCGCTTTGTATTCCGCCGATTCAACATCGTCGGCGACTTGACGGGCAAGAAATTCAGGGTTGCCACCCAGTACGATGTCGGTTCCGCGACCCGCCATGTTGGTAGCGATCGTCACCGCACCCTTGCGACCCGCCTGAGCCACAATCTCGGCTTCTTGCTCGTGATGTTTTGCGTTTAGAACCTTGTGCGCAACGCCAGATTTTTGCAGATACTTCGAAATCAATTCGGATTTTTCGATAGTAACGGTGCCGACGAGAATCGGCTGACCCTTTTTCGCGCGCTCGGTGATGTCGCGAACAATCGACATGTATTTACCGTTCGCATTTTTAAAAACGACGTCTTCGCGATCGTCGCGACGGATTGGTTTATTCGTTGGAATTACCGAAACATCGAGGTTGTAGATCTTTTTCATCTCAACCGCTTCGGTTTCAGCAGTACCTGTCATTCCGGCGAGCTTTTTGTACATGCGG
>JAYSST010000730.1:0-1029 GCA_043720435.1 Bdellovibrionales bacterium | reverse complement strand
CTTCGCTGCCGTTCGAACGGTTGTAAACGACGATTCCGTCGACAGCATTGCCTTGTATGACTTGCGTGTCGGTTAAGAGCGGTGTCATTCGGTTGAGTCGTCGGTACGCGAACGATTCTTTTAAGGGAGTTGCACGAACAAAAGCCGGCTCGAGCACAAGTTCACGTGCGCCTTGAACGGCCATTCGCTCGCGCATCGACGTACAGCCGGATGCAATCACCATACATGCGACGATTACAGTGCCCGACAGCTTGCCAGCTAACTTCACGTGCCCAACTCCAACGCGCGAAGCAGCGTTCGTGCGGTTTGCGCGGACGTCGACTTCTCGCTATCGCTTGAAGCTTTACGGTACATCTCGATGGCTTTGGTTTTATCTCCGCCTTTTTCTAAACAGAGCCCCGCACGGAGTGCAGCTTCGCTGTGCAGATAAGCGATGTCCTTCGCAGCTAAAACTTCTTCCCAGAATTTCAATGCCTGATCGCACTTGCCAGAAGCGGCCTGCGCATTGCCTAAAGCCATTCGCGCGAGTCCACCAACCAAGGTGCCTGCCTTGGTCGCTTTGACCGAGGCTTCAAGTGCTGGCAATGACTGTTCTGCCTGCTTGTACTGGATGCGAGTTTCCGCGGCCATCATCGCCGCCTGCACACCAGCCGTTGTGCCCTGATGACTTTTTGCGAAGGCTTCAAGATTGTCGACCATAGGTCCAAAGTCTTTTGCGAGATCACCCGAAGCTTTGACGGCAGCGCCCGTCTTGATGAGCTCGTCGACCTTGCCACCTTGCATGCCGGCGAACTTCGCTTGCTCGAATTTTTCGCGTTTGTCAGTGAACGGTTTTTCGACAGCGTAAAAAGCTTCTTGCGCCGATTTTTCGCGACGCTCGCCCATCATTCCCCAGCCAACATAACCGACGGCACCCAAAAACAATGCGGCGATCAGAGTAACGACGATCCCCTTGTTGGCTTCTAAAAATTCGACGAAATTCAGCATGCCCTCTTGAAGCGCATCGCGGTCGCGGATCGCTCCCAACTC
>JAYSST010000729.1:0-2579 GCA_043720435.1 Bdellovibrionales bacterium | reverse complement strand
CGCGCGTTGATGTCTTAAAATCTTGCCCAGCAGCCCTTTGCGGCTGGACGGTAAAAGGCGCAGCGTGCTAACTAACCGCTTCTTTCAGCATGACTTTCCGCGGAGAGGTGGCCGAGTGGCTGAAGGCGCACGACTCGAAATCGTGTAACGGCTAATACCCGTTCGAGAGTTCGAATCTCTCCCTCTCCGCCATTCTTAGAAAAACATAAAACAAAACAGATAGTTGAGTTTCACGAAGGGATTCGTGGAACGAGTTGTGGAACGTGTGTCGCATCTTCTGCAGCGAGACCGCCTCGAAAAAGCTGAAACGATCGTCTTACAGCTTCATTCGAATACTTCGCATAGACCTGAGTCACCTTGAGATCCGTATGTCCTAAGAGTTTCTGAAGCGCGTAGATGTCCTTCGTTTGATCGAGGAATCGAACGGCGAAAGTATGTCGTAGGACATGCGTTCCGGTGTGTGGCAGCCCTACACGCTTGAATGCGCGGTCATAGATCGCCTGTATCGCCCGGTATTCAAGCCACGAACCGTTCGGGCTTTCGAAAGTGCGGCTATTCTTTGCGGCCTGCTGCCGTCGACGAATCATCGCCTTGCACTCGTTCGTGAGCGGCACATTTCGCGTTGGACCTGTCTTCGTTCCTGGCACGAGATGAATCTCGCCGCCTTTGTGTCGGTCCCAGTGCAAGTGCTGCGCGAGCCGAACTTCGCTGCGAAGGTAGTCAATGTTTCGAAATTCGATCGCAGCGGCTTCGCCAATTCTTGCTCCCGTGTGCAGTTGCAAAAGCGCGATGTCTTGAATGACTGGCCAGGGTGAAAGCGCCTCGAGGAACTGCAATTCTTCGTCAGTGTTCAGGAAGCGAATCTCAGGCTCGCTGTTCTTGGACCGTGCGCACGCCCTCTGGCGATGCCTGTCAAGCACCGGTACTACAAAAGACTCGTCAACAAAGTTTCGGAAGTAGCGAAAGAACGAAACGAGCAAAGTGAACTCGTGCTCGTAACATATCCGCGAACCTTGCTGCGCTTTCACGTACTCCGGATCGAGAAGCAGGTTGATCCAAGCGTCGAGGGTCTTGGAGTTGATCGTCGACATCGGCATTGGATCGAAGAATCTCAGATGCTCGTAGCGAGCCCAGTAACCGGCGATCGTTCCTCTGGCGAGCTTTCTTTCGTGCTGCTTGTGCTGCATGAATTTTTTGAAGGCGTCGCTGAAGCTGCAAATGGAGGCAGCGTTTGTTTTTGCGGAAACCTGAGGCTTCTGCTTTGCGATCCGCTTCGCTTCTTCAAATGTATTTACAGTTTGGGTCAGTGTCGTCCAGCGACCATCGTGGCGGTGTCGGCGCCGCACTCTAAATTGACCGGTGGGATGGACTTTGCCATCGGAACCGGTTTCGACGACGCGATAGATATGCTGAAATCCTGGGACTTTAATTTCTTTTTTATACATGGCTTATCCTTTTTGATTAAGCCACGTCTCAATTGAGCTTGTGGGGATCAAGACTCGACGACCGGTCCGCAATGCATGGATCTCTCCACGTTTAATCATGCGTTCAACGGTCTTCGGCGAGACCCCTGTCCGACCTGCAAACTCGGCGATAGAAAGGCTGATTCGATTTTCAAAGAGCCAGGACGGGGTACTTCGCGGTGGAGCTTCGGAATGAACTTCGATTTGAGAACGATGCTTCTCCAGAAGTTCCGCGACTCTCGATGTCGTCTTAAGGCGATTCATGGCACATGTCCTTCCAGCTGCTCAATCAAATCCGGCGGAATTGCGAGGGCGATTGAAACTTCTTCGATCGATCCGTGATGAATAAGCGTGACGATGTAGATATCGCGCCAAAGACGGCGACGAGCGCGAGAATCAAGACGTGGGGCCGAAACGATTTCAATCAGCTCATCAATAGTTTGAGCGAGACGAAGCTCGTTATTACCTATCGACTTAGTTCCGATTCCGAGCTCGGCGAGGACGTCTCGCTTATGAGTGTCGCGATTCATTTTTGGCTCGAAATCGTGAACTGGCCCATTAATCTCAATGGCAAGGCCACGCATTCGGGGCTTCTTGTGTAGTTTGCCTCCAACGGCAGGCAGAAAGAGATCAACGCAACCGTTGCCAATCCAGACGCTTTGAAGAATCTCGAGCGAAGTGTTGTCTCTCAGTATCGCCATCGCTCGCAGCTCGTGAGGGGTGCGTGCTGAAGCCGCGGGAAAGCGTCGCTTGAGCATCTCCTGAAGGCGCAAATGCGATTCACGAATCACCGGGTACGAGAAATTGATCGATTTCAATTTGTGGTACTCAATGACCCATCGCTCAAACGGATCGTCGACTGATGGGTTGCTGAAGCGGTAAAGTGTTCGGACGATTTTCAGCAGATCCTTGCGTCGTAAGGATCGCGCCCGGTCAGCGAACAGGTCGGTCTGAATCGAGCGCCCGTTCTTGATGCCCCGTACTCGGTCGTTTGCCGGTAAAATCATAATACACCCCGCCTAGTGGCAAATGAGCAAATGGCCTGAAAACCCGAGTCGTTTCGATCAACTTCGATTTTGATCAGCATGTGCTTCACTCAGACATCTCTGTCCGATA
>JAYSST010000728.1:0-6434 GCA_043720435.1 Bdellovibrionales bacterium | reverse complement strand
GCGCAAGCATCGCGCCCCATGGCTTCTTCAGATATTTTGCGAGCGATTGATAGGGAATCAGATCGCGCTTCATCAACTGCTCTCGACTGAGCTTGCTGGTCGCTGCCTCGACGTGTGAATCCCCAGCGTTTCCATGGCCTGGAAAATGTTTGGCGATCGGCAAAATTCCATTCTCTTGAAGGCCAGTGGCGAGAGCGGTCGTCATCGCAGCGACCCGACGAGGATCACTCCCAAACGTGCGTGTGCCAAGAAATAAGTCCGTATCGGGATCCGAGATGTCGACGACGGGAGCAAGATTCACATTGATGCCAAGTGAACGAAGCAGTCGGCCAGTGGCGCTTCCCGCGCGCCGTGCGACGGTGAGATCACGCGTTTTGGAAATCGCTAGTGCGCTTGGCAGTGTTGGGGCATTGCGAATGCGAATAACGTTTCCGCCTTCTTGATCAATCGCAATGAGCAGCGGCTTGCCGACCACTTTCTTCGAAAGATTTTGCGCGGCAAAGTTCAATGCGGCGACTTGTTCAGCGCTTCTTACATTTCTTCCGAACAGAAGAATCCCACCAGGTTTGGTTTCGCGTATGACTTCGTCGAGTCCCTGATCGAGCTGCGTGCCTTTGAATCCGACGATGAGAAGCTGACCGAGCGGAAGTGCAGCTGCGGATTCCGACTTTTTGCCTAAAGTCAGCTCGGCCTCGCCAAATGAGACCGAGGACGACAGTGTCGTCGCCAGCAGCAGCGATAGAGATACGAGATATGCGAATGGCATCTATATATATAGTAGCCGTGGCCGCTATAAATGGATGCTAGCCCAGACCCAGACCAGGACTATTGCTGGACGTTAGTAGAACAGCACGCCTGCGACATTTGAAACAGGAACGGCGAGACGCTTGATGTCCGATGACATATCCATTTTAAGTTTTGTGCAGGTCGTGCCGCTTGCTAGAAATGCAGGATCTAAATCGACGAAGCCGTCGCCGAGCAATTCGAAATAAGGTTCGTCCTTCAAAACTCCCAGTTTGCGGATATGAAAGATCCCGGAACTTGGCTCATGAGGAGTTGTGGAAACATCCATGTTCGTCAACTTGAAGTGTTGAAAAACGGCCTCCATCAAAACGAGCTGCTGTTGAAAAAACAGTTTGTCGAGTTCGACCCAGTTGGGGCTTCCTCGAACGATTTGTTCATACGGTATGTTTATTAATCCGCGTGTATCAACGAGCGTGCTCGCCTCATTAAATTTCAAGAGTTCTGTAATTCTACGGGTGTGGTCATCGCCAATTTGCACCTCAATCTTAGCGAGCACTGCGTCTGCGAGCGTCTTGGATATGGGATCGCTTCCAATCCAAGCTGCGTATACATCCTTGACTCTCTGTCTTGCTGAACCGCAACTGCTTTGGGCGAGGAACTTGAATACGAATCTAAAATTAGCAAAGTCGGAATGTTGGCTGATTTTCTGGGCGGTTTGCTTCTGCATTAGAAATTCGGTGAAAGCACCAAAGGCCAAAGCTGGTGTGAATTTCGCCGAATTAAACAAGCCGCCGAAGCCAGTCGACGGCAGATGTATTCCTTTTGCCGACCGACTTGAAGCAAGATTCAGATCGCGATATCTCGGCAAGGCGCCCATTGTTGACAAAAATTTATCGAGTTCTTGGTGTTCAATTGTCCCGGCAACCGCAACCCCGAGTTGACCGAAGCTTCCGTAAAATCCGGGCCAACTATTGTAATCAGCGAATATCGGTCGGGGATTGGCGCCATGGCATGCCAAACACATCGGTGGGTTTTTTTCAATCAACCTCATCGATGGTGGAGCGTCGAAAGGAACGTGCACTCCGTCGAAAATCACATTGATCATTTCGTATCGCGCCGTCTTGTGATCAAAGTGAATGACCTCTAGGGCATCTTGGCCAGCCGCGATTTCTGACGAACCCGGATTTTTCGTCATCGCCAAAATCAACGAGGCGTCGTTGTTGAACAAAATTATTCGTGGGGTTGCAAAAGTTACGCGATCTACGTGAAGCGCCTTACTGTCATACACGAGAATTGGGTTTCCGCGGACTTTCGCCGGTAACACGCCAATCAGTTCATCGAGACTTCGAATTTGCTTCGTTGTTACGAGCGCTTCCAGATCGGCAAAAGTAAACTCGGGAGTTCGACTCTGAGCCTCTACAGGGGTTGCAAGAATAAAAGCGCCCAACATTGCTACGATACAAATTATCGGAACCATCGACTTTACCCCGCACGTTTAACGAAAATTTCTGCGAATGATTAAGGAATGAGTTTCCAGTTTGCCGGAATGTAGAAATGAAACTTGCCGGCGCCCTTCGGAACGCCCCACTCTTCGAGGAACCCCGGAGTTTTACGGTCCTTAGCAGTGAAATTCTCGACCTCGGTCATCACGTCGTACGTTTTGAATTCGACTTCGATGCGCGTGGCGTATTTTTCGACTTTGCTAACCTTCGCGTTGATAACGATCATTCCCTCGTCTTGGGTAACGGTAACGGCCCCGGTTTTTGCGGCGGTCCACTCAAGCAGATTTGCGGCTGCATCATCGGCGTAATAAAAGTCCGCAACTTGGATATCGCCGCATAGGCTGATTTTTTCGACCTGAACGTTTGTCGTTAGGTGCGGTGGTGCTTCAGCACGATCGGGCGTGACCGAGATCACTCCAACGACCTGATCTCTGACATTCATGATTAGAACTGATGTCTTTTTTTCTTGTGCGATCGCTTCCAGCTCATGTGTGAAGAACATCCACGATTTTCCGGCCATACAGCTGTCAACTGTTGGCATCGCTTCAGCGAATGCAGCGTTTGCGGTGAACGTAATAGCCAAAGAAATAGCGATAACAATCTGCTTCATATCGACCCCCCAGTGTGAGCAAAGGTCATTTCATAGCTGTGCGAAGTTATCAACGCTTCGAGGTGAGTTGAAAGGAGTACTATGGTGAAAGCGGTTGGCGGGCGGCCGCAAAGGTTTCAAGTGCACGAAGCGCCCTTCGAACGCCTTCTTCGCCGATACTTTTATAAAGCGAATGGACTGCCCAGACATCGTTTTCAGCGGGATTCTGCCAGTGTCGCAAAATGGTGGCCGCATGGTAAAACTCGTTACGCTTCTCAGAATCTTCAGTAGACTTGATTGCGGACATATAAAATTCGTCTGAGTCTGGAAACTTCCCGTCGACAGTTTTCATAGTTCGCCTGGTTTGTTCGACAAGTGCCGCGAATTTCGAATCGGTGTTGAGAGCTCGAATCGCGTCGATTGTCGGTTGGCCACGCAAGTCGTGCGGATCAGGGTACGCATTTACTGAGTGATCGAGAACCTGCGTTCGTTCATCCATTTTTAGACCTGCGTTTTTTAACTTCCCGATAGCGTAATTGAGATTGTCTGTGCCTCCGGGGTAAGTTCCTGCGCCGTTACTGACGGCGTACACCCGACCGTTTCGAATAACGACTTCTCCTGCGGCAACGAGTAAAACCTCATCGGATGACTGGCTTAGCAGAAAACGTCTGAGTCCTTCGTGCGAGCCCAAAATTTTGGTGCGAGCGGTGATTTCAACACTGGGGCCCGGATCGAGAAATCGTTCGACGAGAACCATACGGTCGTTCTTGTCGATAACGTAAAGGTAAGTCACTTCTTTGAGTTCAGGAAGTTTTGCAGGGGAACCGGGCGAGACATCGATCACCGTCACAGCCCGTCCTAGCTTTTCGACGTCGAAGAGTTTGCCGGACAGTCGAAATTTTTCGGCTTGCTTCAAGACCGGTGGCTGACCCAGCTTCTCGTATTCGACGAGGCAGTTGGGAACTGGCCGATTGGGGTCCGCCGAGACGTTGGTCGAGATAGAAAAGAGACAAAACCCAGCAAGCACCACGAAAAACGTGATTTTATTGATCGCCGACGTCGAATTTCGGTGCGCGCTCATGGTGATTTATCGGCAGTTTCAATATGGGAAATAAGACCGGTTTAGGGTCTAGAACTCGGTAATGTCGTTCACAGATTCGATGCAAGCTTCCCACCCGTCGACAAGCTCGACGGACTGAAGTGAAGGTGAAGCGTGATACTTCATCGATGTGCACGTTGTGGTTGTTACATATTCGCTGTCGCGACTCGGTTGAACTAGAATATCAACCGAACAAAAGGCGGTATAATAAAGTGCGGTGCTTTTTACGATTCGGCAGGCGGCGCGCTTCGCAGTCGCAGTCCCTTCGCCCTCGTTATACGTATCGCTCATTACAGCATTGATGTCGCGAAGGACCATAGCTTCAATCTTTTGCGCGGGAGTCACGCGGGCAGCTTGCGCTAGCGGAAAGTCTGCAACAGAGAGGGTGAGTAAGATCGCAATTAGTGTCGTGTGAATGGCTTTCATAAAACCCCCGAGTTTTCGAATCGGAATATGTCTTTCACGAGGAAACCGCAAAAGCAAAAAGTGTCGATCCCTTGTAAACCAGACAAAGTTGAACCGCCGCGGAAATCGCTTCATGTCCATTTTATGCGCGCACTTCGGGGAGCGCTCAAGAAGGCTCACGGCAGTTTCGCTGTTTCTCGAAAGCGAAAATGAAGCGAAAGCGGCCCCGCAACGCGTCCGAGGTACTGATATCCGAGGACTTCGCAAACAACGTTGAATACCTTTTATTTGATCCCGGTCGCTTGAAAAAGCTTACGCCTTCATTGTTCGACTGGTTCCAATTGTATCTTGGTGGTAAATTCAAGTTAGGAGGCGATTGTGCCAATCGACCACTTAATTCTAAATAACAAATTTCGCCGAATTCTTTTCGGAGTCGCAATTTTCGTCGGGCTTTTGACAATGCAATCAATAGTGGGCGGCGAGGCCCTCAAGTCCGAAAAATCCTCCTTTGAAAAAATTAAAAGACTACCGCTCGGCACCACCCAGGCACATGCGGAATCAATTTTTGGACGTCCCTCGAAAGTGTACCGCGTTCGAGCAACCGGTGACATTGTGTGGCAGTACATTGTCGGTTCCGATGTCATGCATCGAATGGAAAAGCAGAGTTTGGTATTTTCCGGGCGTGACCATACGCTTGTCGGGGTAAACTACTATCCTGAATCGCCCGATAAAGCCGCGCTCGCGAGTGGGCTGAAGGCCGAATTTCCGAATGCGAATTTCAAAACGGTTCAGCCCTCTTCGTGCGGACAACATTTCACTTTGAATGAAGGGTTCGACTACGATCTCGCTCTAGGAATCACTGTTCGAAAAGACGATGCTGGTCGTGTCGCAAGTCTGAGCTTTTCAAAACCACTGTCCGAGAAAGACCGAAAAACAGCGTCAGAACCAACGGGTTGCCCAAACCTCAAGGAACCGAACCTCGGGGCGATTGAGATCACACCAGCACTAAAATAATTGAGCGTCGAAGCCGACAAGATTTTACCCGCGGCGCCGCGGGTAAATTTCACGTAGGTACAAGCCGGCGGAGCAATACGGACTCTGGCGGCTTTCCGAAACGAAAGTGAAGGAATGTTCGTCCGACAAACGGACGGCCACAAAGAATAATTCGCAAATTTTGACCAACCTCGATGTTTGGTTTACCTTCCGACTTGCTTGGGAGAAGCAAGGAAATGAAAAGTCGTTCTTACTTCGCGATTTCTTTGATTACATTGCTAAGCTCATCGGTCCTTTCCGCCGTTGAACCAGAATGTGCAGCCTGGTTCTCGCGGAGTAAACTAAAACTCGATGATCCACAGTGCCCTTCGAAATGTGCTGCAACGGCAGTAGACCTTGGAACATTCTACTGCACCGATCGCTGTGATGAACTGTGTCGGTTGCCGCGGAATTGCGATGCCTATCGAAAAGCAATCAACGTCAGTTTCACTGACACGGCGCCGACCAATTGGGACGAACCGACCGAAAAAACTAAGGCCTGGACTGCAATTGAAAGGCAAATTGTTGCGGGTGCGATTCTAACGTTGCCCGCAAAACTTGTTGAGAAAACAGTTTTCAAAGTCCACCGAATGGGAGTCGCTAAACTGCGAAGCAATCCAGCGTCCACCAAACGGAACAGCGTCGCTTTGTATGACGTCGCATTCAAATCTTCGACGCCAATTGCGAGAATCTTGGCCCATGAATTGGCGCACGTGTACTGGAACAGTCTTACCAAGAACGACGAAAGCGACTATATGATCGCTGCGAATTGGATGAAACCGCGACAAAACGAGAAGCCGGTCCTAGGTCGGGAGATGACTACACTGACTGAGACGGACAGTCTGGTTTCTCCAACGGAAGATTTTGCGAATAACGTCGAATATCTTCTGTTTGATCCGGCGACGTTGAAAAAACGTACCCCTTCGCTGTTTGGCTGGTTTCGAACGTATCTCGGTGCTAAATTTGAGTTAGGAGGTGAATGTGTCGCACAACCAGCCAAGGGAAATTAAAATATTTTGGAAGTTGCTGGCGCTGACCTTAGTAATCTTTTGTTGCTCAGCTA
>JAYSST010000727.1:0-1032 GCA_043720435.1 Bdellovibrionales bacterium | reverse complement strand
CGAACAATAACTGTTACGATCGATGGCATTTTCTTTTGAATAAGTTCGATCGCTTGATCGAGCTTTGTGCGATCGACTTTGCCTTGGCCGGTCACGTCTGCTTTCGGAGCCAGTACCGAACCCTGAAGGCCGCGTTCTCCTTTTGGAAGATCGCGAGTCGAGAGCGTCAACTCTCCGCTGCGTGCAACTTCGATCCAGAGGCTAGGAGGATTCGCTCCGCCAGTGGCATTTGCTTCTCCTGTGCCTTGCTCGAGTTTTAATGAACCCAAGTTGATCCAAACCGCAGTCAACAACAAGAAGCAGATGCAGGTCGACAACACATCAATCGCGGGAATCAGGTTGAGCTCGAAATCGAGCTCTCGCTTATTTTTCTTTCCGCCAGAAGACGCATTTGACGAGATCATGGCCTACATCGACTTTCGTTTTGACGACGAAACAGTTTCGAAGTTGTACGTGAGCCAGATGAAAAGTTTCAGAGCTGCTTTGTTCAAGTCGTCCGACAATTGGTTCGTACGGTTCTGAAGAACGGCGTACATAACGAGTGCTGGAACAGCCACGATCAGACCATAAGCCGTCGCGTTCATCGCTTCAGAGATACCCGAAGCAAGCAGTGCAGCTTTCTCGGTCGCATTGGCGTTACCAACAGCGGCGAAAGACTTGATCATACCAGTGATCGTGCCTAAGAGTCCGAGCAACGTCGCTACGTTACCGAGCATCGCAAGGAAACCCGTGCGCTTCTCGAGACGAGTTTGCTCTTCAAGCAACACTTCATCCATACGAAGTTGAACTTCTTCTTTACCTGCGAGGTCTTGCGTTGCCTGAGCACCCGCGAGAGCGACAACCGCAATCGGCTGATCGTTGATCGATGTGGCTTTAGCCATCACAGATTCGATCTGACCTTTGCGAATGTCTGCTTCAAAAATCCCGACGATTGCTTTCTGATTCAGCTCCCGACGGAAATAAAGCGCGATCACTCGTTCCGCGATAATCGCGAGACTTACGATCTGGACCGGAATAATGGCCCACATTAAA
>JAYSST010000726.1:0-6454 GCA_043720435.1 Bdellovibrionales bacterium | reverse complement strand
TATTTCGCGTTTGCCTCATGCCATGGGTACTTCGAATTTGCCGGACTTGGACTTCTCGCGTTTGGAAGAGCCAAAACGGTTTCCGGAAATGGCACGGCTCCTTGAACGGCGTGTGTCTCGCACCAAACGTGCTTTTCGATTTCTACGCGAATCGCCCGCTTGAACTTGAGTGTAAGGTTTTGCTCTCGTCGATCGAGACGCCGGTGTCGATGTCGACGTTGACGTACGTGCAGACGTTCGCATGGACATGCGGCATTGAAGCGCTCGTTTATCTGCCGCTTCTGCTTGCTAAACAAAACAAGCTGTCGAGATCTATCGCGCTGATCGTGACTTTGAATATTGCAACTCACCCGTTGGTGACTTTTCCGTTTCCCATCGCCGGTGCCGCGCTTGATCTGAATGTGGCGTCTGCGATTATTTTGAAAGAGATGTTTGCACCGCTCATTGAGACTTTGATTCTTCGCCGGGCATCAAATTTATCTTGGGCCGAAGCGGCAGCTTCGGCCGTGACGGCCAATTTATTATCTTGGTGGCTGGGCGCCTACGTCGCCTGAGGCGACTACTTCATCGATTCAAGAGCCTTTTTAACGTTGAGTCGGCCTTGCGAGGTCGCGGCGAAAGCACCTGGATCAACAGTCGTGAGAAGCGCGGTTCTTACTTGCGCAACGGTTGCCGTGGGGTGCGCCGAGAACAACAGCGCAGCCGCTCCGGCGACGAATGGTGCTGCCATCGACGTTCCGCTCAGTGAAGCGATTCGCGATCCTGGATACGTGCTGGCGATGGACGAGCCGGGTGCAAAAAGCTGCACGAGTTGAAAACTAAAGTTCGAAAATCCTGCTGTGAAGTCACGGATTGTCGAAGCTCCAACCGTAAGCTGGTTTGCATTTCTAAAAGCGGCCGGATATTCGGGTAATTGATCAATATCGACGCCACTGTTTCCCGCCGCAGTCACAAACATGACGCCCTTTTTTTCAAGATCAGCGATGGTTTTGCTTAACGTTTGCGAGCACGGAGACCCGCCCCACGAGGCATTTATCACACGTGCGCCTTGATCGGCGGCATATTTGATCGCAAGAATCGCATCGCCAATGTTTCCCTGACCCGTGCCATCCATAAAATCGAGCGGAAGAATTTTAGCTGAAGGAGCAACACCCTTAACAGTTGAATATCCGTGCTCGGCGGCGATGACTCCGGCGACATGCGTACCGTGTCCCGCGGTATCTGAAACGGTCGCTTGATCTGCGTCGAAATCCCATCCGTGAACATCATCAACATAGCCGTTTCCGTCATCGTCGAGTTTGTTTCCAGCAATTTCGCCGGCGTTGGTTGCAAGCTGATTTTTTAACTGTGGGTGGGTGATGTCCACGCCCGAGTCGACGACAGCAACGACGACACCCGAACCTTTCACTCCAGCCGTCCACGCATCGGGGGCGCCGATCATGGTCTGACCCCATTGATCTTCTGCACCTGCGGAAGTATCGACGGCGTCATAAGGGCGCACGCGCTCGGCCGAGCTCATAGAACTCATCGGAGAAACCCGCACGGTTTGATCCTGTTCAGCGAGTGCGATGTTCTTTTTATTTGGCTCAAAGATCTCGCGCTCGAAATCCTTACGTGTCCAACCGCGAACGACGCTGACGGTTCCATCTTTCCAATGAAGAACGTAAGAATTTGGAACCGCAGTTGCGGCGCACTCGGCTTTGGTTTCAGCGATTGAAGCTGAAGCTTTTTTTCCATCGTTGGCGCATCCGGTAAGCGCGAGGGCCGCCGCTGCAACTGCGACAGCAACCAATGGTTCCCAAAAACGGGGAGTACGAGAAGCAGTTTCCGGTTGATTATTCGACGTCACGGCGACCTCCATGTCGCGTCCGCAGAACCGCTCTAGGAGCCCGTTTGCAGACGGTGTACGAACCGCTGAATCCTTCCGCGGCCGTAAAGTAATGTCGGTTTTTCGTCTCAAAATGGTTAGTCCAGCACCGCTCTTTTCTGAACGATTCTGGACGAGCGACGCGGCTGGGTTGCTGCGGCCGTTAGGCCGCTGTTGACCTCTGGACTGAAACGGTTGGGCCCATGAAAAAGTCGTCCCGACCTTAGGCGGGTTCGCGACAAACAGTGAAAATTTAGCAGGTCGATAGATCTAAATTTTCTCGGGGAACGATCGGCTCAAATCTTTTCAGCCGCCGTGCTAGTGGTTGGCGACCGATACTAAAGAATTAAAGGAAAAACAAATGTTGAAGACTTTCACCGCGACGCTCGCAGCAGTTCTATTTATGGGTTCGTTTGTACAAGCTTCTGAGGGCATGCTTCCGGTTCCGACACCGAAGACCGCTTTCGCAGCAACCGACGCTCTGGCTGAAGCCGCAAAATATGACATGGGTTGCAACGAAAGCATGCCCGCGGACGCCGAGCGAATCACAGTTTCGTTCAAGTACAGCTACGAAGACGCGACGGCTCCGATGCGCGAGCAGGGTTACTTCATCGTCACGTGCATGGCTGGCGCCTATAACTCGAACAGCGTTCTTCTTACAGAAGACACTTATGGTGGCGTCTTACGACCGGTACCTCTTGCTGCACCGATGATGAACTCAAAAGGTAAATTGGTCGGTTTCACTGCGGAAATCGTAACTGGTCACCTCTCTTTCGACAAAACAACGAACCAGCTGTCGACCTTCTCTAAAGGTCGCGGAATCGGTGACATGTATGTTCACGGAGTTTACCAGCTCTTCGAGACGCAAGTTATTTTGCGCGAGTACACAATCGATAACGTCGAAGGTGACAACGTTGAAGTGAAGCCGATCTTCAAATCAACGCAGCCAATCGACCGCTAGTTTTAAAATTTAGCCAAAAAAATCAGATAGAGGGTAGCTGACGCAGTATCTGTTGAAGCTTCTTGAACCGCAGTCCTACAGGTTGCGGTTTTTTTCGCCCGAAACCTATTCGAGTGTCGAAATGAAATCGACGAGAAACTTTCCGAACTTGGCTTCAACCGCGCGGGCTGTCTCGGTCACTTCGTTATGCGAAAGCCGGTTCTGCGAAAGGCCGGCGGCGAGGTTCGTGATACAAGAAAGTGCGCACACCCGAAGGCCCAAGTGATTGGCTGCGATCGTTTCTGGAACGGTCGACATGCCGACGGCTTTGCCCCCGAGCAATTGCAGATAACGTACTTCCGACGGTGTTTCGTAAGTTGGACCACTGACTCCGCAATAAATTCCGCGGAAGAACTTGGCGTCCGTCGTCTTCAAAATTTCCATCATCTTCGTCGATAGTTTTTTGTCGTAAGCTTCCGTCATATCGGGGAAGCGCGGTCCGAACTCTTCGATGTTCGGGCCCTTGAGAGGATTGTCGCCCATGAGGTTGATGTGGTCGTCGATGATCATGAAGTCACCAGGACGCATCGACGGATCGAGGCCTCCTGCCGAATTCGTCAAGAGCACAACTTCGCATCCGAGCAGAGCCGCTGTACGAATGGGATGCGCGACGGTAGCCATCGAATGACCTTCGTAAAAGTGAATTCGGCCCTGAAGCACGACGACCGGCACACCTTTGACGTGGCCCAAAATCAAGCGGCCTTTGTGACCTTCGACAGAAGGTGGAATGAAACCTGGAATGTCGGTGTAAGGAATCGCAGCTTCGATGGTGACCTGATTGACGAACGATCCAAGCCCAGATCCGAGCACAACGGCAATGCGCGGCTTCAACTTTGAAGGCGGGCAAATCGCGCGGATGTACGCGACCGATGATTCGAGACTTTCGACAATAGGATTCATTTCAACCTAACGCTCTAGTATTTCCTAAGAGCGATCAAATCGCTCGAGGCTGCGCTTGGCAAGGACTTATCTATCGTGGTCGCCGCGAGCAGGCGGTCGCTGGCCTGCTTTAGAAGCGACGCTTGGGCTGTAGAAGGTCTCGCAAGGAGATCCTCCGAGCCATAAAGTCGATACAGAGGTTGGCCATTATCGACGAAGTCACCAAGTCGGACCATCGCTTCGATTCCCGCCAAAGGGTCGATTGTATCTGTCGATTTTCGACGGCCGGCACCCATTAGCAGAGCGGCATACCCAACCTGTTCGGTTTCAATCTTAGTCACGTAGCCAGATGTCTTGGCGACGATTTCGCGTACCGAGACAGCCCGCGGAGTTTCTGAGAGCTTTCCGCCCTGACATTTTACGAGTTCTTCGAATTTCGCGTACGCTTCGCCGGACTCGAGCAGCGCTCGCGCGCGCAGGACACCCGCTTGCGGGCTGTCGGCCTTTCCCCCTAACCAAATCATAATGCCAGCGAGTTCAACGCTGAGGGTCTCGCAGTCGTCAAATTCAGCCAAAGTGCGTCCACGCATGCCTTCACGACGCAAAATCGCAACGCACTCTTCAATTTCGAGCGCATTTCCGATGAAACGACCCAGCGGTTGATTCATGTCGGTGACGACCGCTGCGACCTTTTTTCCACCCGCGCGCCCGATCGCGATCAGTCGATCGGCAAGATCGCTCGCCTCAGCCACCGTTTTCATGAACGCGCCAGATCCCCACTTCACGTCGAGCACGAGGCCCTGGATTCCTTCGGCCATTTTTTTCGACATGATACTTGCGCAAATGAGCGGAAACGACTCGATGGTCGCAGTCACATCGCGAAGTGCATAAACTTTTTTATCAGCCGGGCATATCTCTGCGGTTTGTCCGATGAGCGCGAGACCGATGTCGGCAACTTGCTTTTCAAATTGTTTGATCGAGAGATCACAACGGAAACCCGGAATCGTTTCGAGCTTGTCGATGGTTCCACCCGTGTGTCCGAGTCCGCGACCTGCAATCATCGGGACCGGAACGCCGGCACTCGCAACGATCGGCGCCAAAATCATACTCGTCTTATCGCCCACTCCACCAGTCGAGTGTTTGTCGACAGCAATTCCAAGGTGGGAAAAATCAAGAACCCGACCGGTTCGCATCATGACGTCCGTGAGCGTCCACGTTTCTCGATCGCTCATGCCTTTAAAATAAACCGCCATGAGAAACGCTGACATTTGATAGTCGGGCACCGAGCCGTCAGTGAATCCGTGCACCATGAACGCGATTTCGTCGTTCGCAAGTTCGAATCCGCCGCGTTTACGTTTGATAATTTCAGGTGCTAGCAGTGTCATTTTAGCGTGCCACTTCAGCGTGTCGCTTCGGCTGGCAAGACGAGAAGCGGTCGAGATAATTTCATGATCAGCGGATCACTTGGCAAATTGATCTCGCGATCTTTCAGTCGCTGACCCTTGATCAAGCGGCTGACGTTCATGCGGCCTTTCACTTTCAACATTTTATTTCTACCTGCGTACGTTCGAACGGCGTTGATAATGGTTCGCTGGTTTTTTTCTGCCAGCGATGGGGTAACGAATTCGTAACGGCACTCAAGGGTATCGAGCTTCGCATCAGCCCTGTATTTCGCGGTGCACGTTTCGTCGGCTGCGCCCTGCAGACGGTGATATCGAAGCGTAAATCCATTCTCGGTTTTTTCGAGACTCTTCTCGTCAAACACGAGTGCGCTCAACTTGTTGACCTCCGCGAGTGCACGGATGGCTGCTTCTTCCGCGGGGGTACCGAAAGCTTCCGGCTCAGCGAAAGCGGAAGCATGAAGAAAACCGGCAGTTAAAAACACGAGTAAAGTTAGAGAGTTCATTTAATAAGTTTCCTTGCTGACAGCATTGGACACAAGCGCCACGCCCGAACTTGTTCCAAGTCGCGACGCCCCGGCGGCGATCAGCGCGCACGCGCCGGCAAAATCTTTTATACCGCCGCTCGCTTTTACTTGCACTGTAGGTCGTACGGATTCGCGCATCAGTGCAACATGCTCGACACTCGCGGCTCCCGCGCAGGCTCCCGCTGTGGAGAACCCGGTGCATGTCTTTACGAAGTGAGCTCCGGCCTCGTCGACGGCCCGGCAGCTCATCGAAATCTCGTCGAGCGTGAGCAGTGCCGTCTCGAGAATGACTTTTACGATTGCGCGCCCTTCAACGGCGCGCACGACCGTCGCGACATCGTCTCGCAAAGCCGACCATTTTCCAGTCTTCGCGAGGTCGATTCGCATCACCATGTCGATTTCCGACGCACCATCGAGGACAGCCTGCTTCGCCTCAAACGCTTTCGATTCGGACGTCGCTGCGCCTAACGGAAAACCGATCACGGCCGCGATCAAAACTGTCGAACCCGATACCGATTTCGTACCGTGTAAACAATTACGCGCGGTGGCGACGTGGGCGCCGTTCACGCACACTGCATAAAAGCTGTGCGCCAAGGCTTCTCGACAAAGAT
The DNA here is from genome assembly GCA_043720435.1 of Bdellovibrionales bacterium. Lineage (GTDB taxonomy): Bacteria > Bdellovibrionota > Bdellovibrionia > Bdellovibrionales > JAMPXM01. The sequence goes on along the minus strand of JAYSST010000726.1, from coordinate 170 downwards.
TCTTCACCATCTCGTCAGTTGCATCGGCTTTCAGCAAAGTGTGGTCAATGAACGGAGCCAGCTCGGCCGGCGTACGAGGTGCACTGTGGCGCGTTGTTCCAGCATTCGCTTTCATTTCGACCTCCCGCAAAACCTGTTAATGTCACAACCATGAGTTTGCGTCACTATAT
>JAYSST010000725.1:0-2587 GCA_043720435.1 Bdellovibrionales bacterium | reverse complement strand
ACGCCGAGATCATCTGCAAACAAGGTCCGCTCGATGACGTCGAATGGGCGCAGATGCAAAAGCATCCGCAATACGGACTTAAAATTTTGAATGAGTATGGTGTCAGCGAAGCGATGAAAGCTTGCTGCTTCGAACATCACGAATCGTTTTTAGGAAACGGATACCCCCAACAATTGCCAGGTTCCGAAATTCACGCGATGGCTCGGATCGTCGCGATTACTGACACCTACGACGCCTTAACCACGAAGCGTTCGTACAACGACCCGATGTCGCCAATCGCGGCCGTAGAATTTATGTCTTCAAAGTTGGCCGCCAAGTACGATCCGAACTTAATCAAAGCTCTCAACTCGATCCTCTTCAAAATTAAGCCCGCCGTATAAAACGGCCGGACAAAAAAAGGAAAAGGTACCTGCTACCTTCGTGCTAGCGGCGACGTTGGCGCGGAGGGTAATCGTCATCATCTCGCCATTCACGGGTGTCGACATGACGACCGTGAGGTTCTGGCTCCATCCGAACGACTGAAGCATTGAGAATTCTGTAAGCGTCGTTCCGATGCGAATCGAACGTATACGAACGAAGCGCTTCATGAGTCGAACCGAAACGCTGGTCAACGACCCGAACTAAAACTTGCAGCATCTTGTTTCGCCCAGAATCAAAGCTCGGGATCGCCAGCAAACGTCCTAGCTGATCCATCGTCAGGAATTGACCGGCCATTGATAGGTCGCGAGCAATGTCCACGGCAGCTCGGTCGTGATTGGGCCATGCTTGTTGAATTTCGCGTTCGAATCGGGTGATTCGGTTTTCGCCGACAGTTCGAGACGGCATCGGAGGGCGATATTCATGCGGCATATGCGGGCGGCCTGAAGTGACAGTCGTTGTCGTCGTAGTTTGTACCGGTCCATTGGCACCCCACTGGATTTCGTTAATGGTTGTAGTTTCTGTTACCTGCGACCAGCGCCCACTATCTTGGCACCAGTAAGTTTCGTTCACATAGCTTCCACCGCGGTCGCGCATCACCGATCGAGTCATCGTGCACTCGCTCTGACCATACCAACCGCGTCGCTCAACTCGCGAATGCGAGTTGCGTTCTCGACCGAAACGCGGATTCGACCATTCGTAAGGCTCATGAGAATTTCTCTCGAGCATCTGACGTTCGTTGTCGCGTGCATAACGAATGTCGTCCGAGTTGTCGGCTTGTTTGCAGTAATTGTGAGCTGCAACGGCTCCAAGAATTCCGGCTAAGATAGTAAGAGCTTTTTTACCGTCTCCACCACCGAATTGGTGACCGACGGCGGCTCCGGCGAGAGCACCGCCGGCTGCACAAATGTTGGGATCGATGTTTCCCGCCTGTGCCGTCGATGCCAAAAGGCACGACAAGAAAAGACCGGTTTTTAAGACCTGCATTCAGACCTCCAGAAAGAAGTATTCGAGCGTGTTAACGGTCTTCCTTTAACAAGAGTCAGGCCACCATTGTTTAGACCCTCGGGACCATGCTTAGACGCCGGCGCGGTGGAATCGCCCGTTCCGCACCTGGCCATCTAATTGGCAGGGTCGAATCAATTACAAACGGGACAACCGCGTTGACTTAAAAGCCCCCGGGCGATTGTTTCGGGCTATCTCGGGGGGGATCTATGGGAATTTTCAAACTCGTGTTGGGTTTAGGCCTGGCTGGCGTTGTTTCGCTAATGTTCGCGGCATGTTCGCGGTCGAACGATACGCCCCTTCCAGTTTACCAAGACTTTGCGACGCGGATGGCGGCTCTCGGCGTCACCGGCAATCAACTGCTCGACGCTGATCGCGAAATGCGTGTCGCAGTTGTGAGCCAGCTCAAAAGCGCGATCATCAACCATTACGCAAACCTCGAGCTGAAAAATCAGCGAATCAAAACTGATGACGGAAAACCATTCGATTCGGTGGCACATCTCGATCGTTGCATCGAGATCGAATCGAAATCGACGGACCTTAGCGACATTCACTTCATCGACCGGATGAAAGTTTGCATCGCCGCTTTTCAAGATACACATTTCGGAGCCTACGCTCGCACGACGATCGCCGGTGTATCGGTCGGTTTTCTCGTTCGTCAAATCGAGGGCAAATATATTATCGTCGCAGTTCAAAAAGAGTTACTGAAGTACGTCGCGGACGTGAGCGAAATAAAAGATCTCGATAAGGTGATCGCCGTTGGCAACGAAGTGCTTGAGGTCGACGGGCAATCACCCACTGCTCTTTCGGAACGTTATCGGTCTTTTATTGCTTCAAGCAGTCCAGGGCATCGCCAACTTTCGGCTGAGACAGCCATTTTCGCTCGGAGCTTTGATTATCCGTTGAATCGAAACGTGCAGCTGAAAATCAAGTCGCCAACGAAGACGTACAACTTCGAGATGCCATGGTGGGCTTCACTCGCAGCGCGCGACCGGCTTGACACTTCTCGGTACTTTCAAAAAATCGGCATTCCAGTGACCGACCGAGTGAAGATGTATCTCGACGCTGATGGCAAGGTGGATTGGAAAACCGTGCCGTTGAATTACAAAGGATATTTGGAATCGAACCCGCTGGTTCCCGAAGATGTATTTCGTCCGCTGGCTGC
>JAYSST010000724.1:0-2594 GCA_043720435.1 Bdellovibrionales bacterium | reverse complement strand
AGTACGTACCAATAAAGATGCCGACAATCAGTGTGAACGCGATATCCGCAATAACACCACCACCGAAGAAGTAGAGTCCGAAACACGCGAGCAAAGTTGCACCCGCAGTTAAGAACGTACGACCCAACATATCGTTGATCGCTTTATTGATGATGTACGCTAAAGACCGGTCACGATACTGCGGCGCCGTTTCTCGAATTCGATCAAATGTAACGATCGTGTCGTTCATCGAATATCCGATCAGCGTTAAAACCGAAGCGATAATCTGAATATTTACTTCGCGACCCAGGAAAGAGAAAATTCCCAGTATCATAATCGCATCGTGGAAGACGCAAAGAATCGCTCCCGGCGCGTAAACATAATCGAATCGAACAGAGATATAGATCAGGATGACAAGGAAGCTGTAGAACGCGGCTAGCATTCCGTTCTTCTTCAATTCCGAACCAACCTGCGGTCCGACTGTATCGACGCGACCAATACCTGCGGGCTTGAGACCAAGTTTTGTCGTCAGCGCTTCTTTTACCTTCGCCAAGATTTCGTTGTTCTTTTTGTTCTGAACGTTCTCGTTCTCACCTTCAGGTGTTCCCAAGCGAACCAGGAATTCATTTTCGCCTCCGAAGCTTTGAACGTTCGGATCTTTAACTCCTGCACTTTCGAGAGTCGACCGCAGCTGTTCTGCCGTCACCGGCTGGTCGAACTTGACCTGCATCTCGGTTCCACCGGCGAAATCGATGCCGTAGTTAAAGCCTTTAATCATGATTAGCCCGATCGCTATCGCAGTCAGAATGAGCGTTAGAATACCCATCATCGGTGCTAAGCGGACGAAATCGATTTTAAAGTCTTGCTTTGGAAGGCCGGCTGCCGTCGCGGATGTTTTCATTTTATCGACCGTTTGTTTTGCCATTTTTTTTCCTTACCACTTAATCGCAGGGCTGAGCTTCATGCGTCCGACCAACACGTCGTAACACACGCGTGTACAGAAGACTGCAGTGAAGAGGGTGATGACCAAACCGGTCAGAAGTGTGATTGCAAAACCGCGAATCGAGCCAGTTCCATAGTACATGAGCACGATACAGACCATGATCGACGTAACGTTCGCATCGAAGATCGACGAAAAAGCTTTGTCATAGCCAAGGCCGATCGCCGACGACATCGAAACACCGTGACGCAATTCTTCTTTGATACGTTCGTAAATCAGTACGCTCGCATCGACCGCCATTCCAAGACCGAGAGCGAGGCCGGCGATTCCGGGAAGCGTCAGCGAAGCACCGAGCGCAGAAAGTACCGCGATCGTCAGCAGCATGTTCAAGCCAAGCGATAGGTTCGCGATGAATCCTGCTGTTCGGTAGTAGAGCAGCATAAACGCGAACACGAGTCCGCAAGCGACCATAACACCTACGCGACCTTTTGCGATCGCATCGGCGCCGACTGTTGGTCCAACAGTTCTTTCTTCAAGTTGCTCGAGCGCCGCTGGAAGCGCGCCAGACTTTAAAGTGATCGAAAGTGTTTTCGCTTCAGCCAACGACTCTTCGTAAGAACGACCACCGAGAGTGATCTGCCCTTGCGTTGTGATTGGGCTATTAATAACCGGAGCCGACTTGACGATTCCGTCGAGCACAATCGCCATGCGCTTTTTTTTGTGCTTGGTCGTCATGTCGCCGAATAGTCGGCCGCCTGCGGCGTCGAGACGGAAGTTGACGGCCGGTCGACCTCTTTCATCGGGAGCAACGTACGCGTCAGTCAACAAATCTCCTGCAACAGTTTCGGTGCTCATCAGCAAATAGGGCTGATTGCCGGCCTCCATTGTTTCTGCATTCGAAAGTTTTTCCAGACGAATAATGTTCCCCTCGGGGATCTTTCCCCTAAGGGCTTCGGTTAGCTTCTCAACATAAGCTGTGTACTTTAATTCGGGCCCAAGCCTGAAATTACCGGTTTTTTCAGCTTCTGCGACGAGGCCCGCAATCGCTCTCTGATTGGCAGCGGCCTCCTCTTCTGTCGTCGCGGGTCGGGGGAAACTGTCGTTCACGATCATGAAATCGAGTCGCGCCGTTTTGTTAATCAAGTCTTTCGCGTTCGCCGCATCCTGAATACCTGGAAGCTGCACAAGAATTCGGTCATCGCCTTGGGCGGCAATCGATGGCTCGGCCACGCCGAATTCGTCGATCCGGTTACGAATCGTTTCGATCGAACGTTCGACGGTCCCTTTTTTGAATTCGCGAACGTACAGCTCGGTAGCTTCAGCAACAATCGTCTCGCCGTTCACAGAGGTGCCAAGAGAATTGCCGTAAAGGTCATTCACTTTCTTCGTCACACGCTCGACGTCACCCGCATTCGCCGTGATCAAAATCTGACCGCGCCCAACTTCTTCTGCGACAACTTTCTGAAATGGGATCTTGTCCTTCGTGAGTTCCTCGTTGATGGTCTTCGCCATTCGCGAAACTTCTTGCTTAAGCGCACCCGCGACATCAACGCGAAGAACGAGATGCAACCCACCTTGAATGTCGAGTCCCATGACCATTTTGTCTTTTGTCGGCCACCATGTCTTCGACGTGTCGATAAAGTTAGGAACCGACCAAATAATTGCAATCAGCGTT
>JAYSST010000723.1:0-6489 GCA_043720435.1 Bdellovibrionales bacterium | reverse complement strand
CCCCGAGAAAAAACGTAAGACGCTCTCTACACCTTAATCTTAATGATTTTGTGCATGGCGTATCCACCTATTACTTGCAGGACCAGCATGATTACAACTGCGACCAAGCCAAGAGTCGTGTTGAACAGCGGTGCGATGTAATTCGGGTCTAAAACATAAAATACGACCAGAAGCGCGAACGGAACCATCACAATGATAGTTCCCTGCGCCATACCTTGTGCGGTAAGAGCTTCGATCTTTTTCTCGACCTTCTGTCGTTCGCGCACAACCTCGACGATCGTCTTGAAAGTCTCGCCCATATTCCCGCCGGTCTCTTGCAGGATATTCACGCTTGTTACGAACATCTGTACGTCTTGCTTCGGAATTCGAGTACCGAGATCGTTTAGCGCCTCAGACAGACTTCGTCCGATTCGTATCTGCGAGAGCACGAGTCCGAACTCTTGGCTGATTGGATTGGCAAGGTTGTTCTGAATACGTTCCATGGACTGCTGCACCGACAGTCCAGCCTTCACGCCGTTCGCCATCATCGTCATACCGTCAATCATCTGATCAACAAACAGCGAGCACCGACGTGCCCATAGAAATTGTATGACCATTCTCGGAATTGACCACATCGCGATCGTCACCGCACCGCCAAAAATAATTCCCGCTATCAGGTTTGGCCATGCTGCGACGAAAATGAGCGCGCCGATTCCAAAGCTCGAAGCGAGCATCATCATCGTTACCTTTGCTCGATCCGTTTCAACGAACATCAATTCCATATAGCGCAAAACTTCTTCACGCTGGCCAAGGCTGCGCCGGTGCAAGAGATTTATGATCTTATCTGCCCAAAGATAGGTGAGGAAAAATGCAGAGCCGCCAATGGTCGGAAGCATGATCCAATCGTTCGCTAGCAACGCGTTCATCGAGTACCTCCGCTTGCTTTCTTCGGATCAGCAACGGGCGTCGCCGCCGGTCGTGCTGATGCCGGTGGAGCGGCCGCGAGTGTTGGCGCAATTGGCGCATTGGAAAACAGTGACTTTGGAATAATCAATCCGCGTTTTTCAAACTTTTCAATGCACTTCGGAACCAAACCGGTTGCTTGAAATTCGCCGACAATCTTTCGATTCTTATCAAAACCTTTTTCAACAAAGCGAAAGACTTCCTGTTGCGTAACGACTTCGCCTTGCATGCCTTGCACTTCAGAGATGCTAATCAATTTACGCGATCCATCCGAGAGACGCTGAATCTGCACAATGAGATTCACGGCGTTTGCGATCTGTTCGCGAATCGCGGTCACGGGCATTCCAGAACCGGCCATCATGCAAAGACTTTCGATTCGGCCAATGGCCTCTTTTGGATTGTTTGCATGGACGGTTGTCATCGATCCATCGTGACCCGTAGACATAGCGCCGAGCATGTCGAGGGCTGCACCATCGCGACATTCTCCGACAACAATTCGTTCTGGACGCATACGAAGTGCGTTCTTCACGAGGTCGCGGATAGTGACGGCTCCGGTACCTTCCATGTTCGCAGGACGTGTCTCAAGACGAACAACGTGATCTTGCTTCATTTGCAATTCGGCCGCGTCCTCGATGGTGACGATTCGTTCGTTCGATGGAATGAAAGCAGAAATAGTATTTAACAACGTGGTTTTACCTGATCCTGTACCACCAGAGATGACGATGTTCATTTTGTTCGCTACGCAGATGCGCAGAAACTCCATCATCGCGGCAGTCGAAGCGTTCCATTCCTTATAATAAGTCTCGGGGCTAATGGTGCCCTTTCGAAATTTACGAATAGTGACGGCTGGCCCGTCAATCGCAAGCGGCTCGACGATGGCGTTCACCCGCGAACCGTCTTTTAGACGTGCGTCGACATACGGAATCGATTCATTAATTTGACGACCGAGGGGAGCGACGATTCGCTCGATGACCTTACGCAGATGAAAGTTCGAAGTGAATTTCGTCGGACTCAACTGAACGATGCCGTTTTTCTCTATATAAATTTTTTCGTGACCGCAAACCATGATTTCTGACACCGACGGATCTTCTAGAAGATCTTCGAGCGGGCCAAGACCCAGCGCTTCGTCCAAAACTTCTTTTATGATCATTCCGCGCTCTTCGCGACCGAGTCCGGGACCCTCTTTGTCGATGAGCGTTGCAATGACGGCATTGGTTTTCTTTTTGAGGTCCGCTTCCTTCTCGGGGTCTCCCTGTGTATCGGTGACGCCTTTTTTTAGATCCATCGCTTTAATTAATTCGTTGTGCACCGTAATTTTAAGCGCAGTACGTGGATCCAAGTTTCGAAGCGCTTTGCGCATCGGACTTGAAGACGCGACGTCAGCCTTCGGGCCGTCCTTCGCCATCAGTTTCTGCGGTTTCGCTGCTGCTTTGAGCTGCTGTAAAACGCCGCCGGTCAATCGGCGGACGACATCGAAGTGAGCTGTAGCAACCGCTGACTTAGGTGCACTGATAACAAATGGCGCCGACCGAGCAACCGACCCAAGAACAGTTGCATCGTCTTGTGGGATGATACCGAGAACGGGTTTTCGCAAGGTCTGGCCGATAGCTGCCGGTGCGAGGCCCGCTGGGCCCGCTTTGTTGACGATGATCTGAACGACTTCCGTCGGCAAATTTGATGCAAGTAGCTCGGTCATCATTCGCATCGTTTGGTTCACGGCCAAAACTTCTGGCGCTGTGACCAAAAGAAGCGCGGTCGATCTTTCGATGGCGGCGAGTTGCATCGGTCCAATCTGATTTCCGAGATCGATGATTACAAAACGAAAAACGTTGGTGAGATTCTCGAGCTGTCGCATGATTTGATCGACGTTGCCGCCAAGAGTTTCGTCGCGACCGCGAACAGCTGCGATGTAACCCATACTTGTACCTGGCATCATCGTAACGACGTTCGATGCAGTTTGCGCCGAGATTCCGCCGTTGAAGGCACCGAGTTCGGAAACGGTTTTTACTTCGCGAACGCCAAGAATGAAGTTTTGATCGCCGCAGCTCTGCGAATCCAAATCGATAAGAAGTGTCGGTTGTTTCAGTTCCAGCGCGAATGCAAGAGCGAGGTTGGCGCTGAAAACGCTTTTCCCCATTCCACCTTTTCCGCCAGTTATACCAATAATGAAGGAATTTGGATTAACAGCCATCGGTACTTTATCGGCACAAAATGGGACGAAACTGAGGCCAAATCGAAGGATTTAGCTAGCGAATGACCTACGTCGAGCTGAAATCGAAGATAAGGTAGCAGGTACCTTTTTAGTCGCGGAGCTTAAACTTCGCTTTAATTTTCTCTGCACCCTGGCTCGCGCTGACTTTGATGACCGGTGTGACGAACACGACGAATTGGCTCTGCTTTCGAATGAACTGCTTCGAAGCGTAAAGTGAAATCAATGGGTTCTGTACCGACTGCGGTAACTTGTTGTAGGCCGTGTTACTCGAATTTAGAATCAGGCCGCCGATCGCCGCACTTTGTCCGCTGCGGACCGAGACCTTAGTGTTGATCAAACTTGTGGAAACAATGGGACCACTCGCGCTCAAATCCACGAGTTGAGACATCCCAAAATTCATCGAAAGCTCGATGGCATCTGAACGCGGATTGTTGATTTTGGCGCCGATCTGGACGTTGATACCAATTTTTGACGTACTCGAGCTTGCCGCGTTCGTCTGCGGCGAGAAGACGGTGAATGGAATTGCGGTTTCATTCGAAATTTTACCCTCGTTACCGTCCGTGATCAGAATCGTCGTGCTTTCAAGGACGCGCGCATGCCCGTGCTCTTTTGCCCAGTTTAATTTCGGCAAGAGATTTGAAATGACCGCAGTGATCGACGACACAACTCCACCTGTCGAGCCGGAGCTGCTACTAACAGTGATGCCCGAACCGTCGCTGATTTCAGGTGTAAATTGGAATTTAAATCCCTTTGTATAACTTTTCGAAAGTTCGACGAAATGAACGACGACTTGGATAATTTTCGAAGGTTCCTTCGGAGCCGCATCCCGAATCGTAATCAAATCGAGAACGAATTCCTTTTTGACCTTAATGATCGTACCTTCTTTTTCGCCAGCCTCTTTGATCATGTCGGGTACGTACATCTGAGCGATTTGCAGTGCGCGCGCTTTCTCTGCTGCCGTTGCGACGGATCCTTGCAAAATAAACTTGTCGTTGATTGGATCAACAGAGATTTCTGGGTTGGCGATATGGTTAACGATCAGCTGAGCGATCTTTCGTTGAGCAACGGGGCTCAATGTTACGAGGCTCGAAGCCTGCGTTTCGCCGTATTGGGCGATGACTGATAAGATTCGACTCAAATCGCGCGGAAGCAAAACTTGTCCGTCGACCACGACCCGATTGTTGATGATTTTGACCGTGATGCCTTCAATATCGGCGAGCAACGAGCGCATTTCGCGAACGACTTTCGTGAGGTTGCTCTTTTTGACGTCGAGCGAAAAATCGTACAGACGATTGTTGTCGCGGTCGTAAACGGTCAGGGTCGCAAAGCCTTCTTGAGTCGCTTGGAATAAAAGTATTCCGCGATCCGTGTCTAGCGACAGCTTCGCTACTTTTTTGTAGTCGCCTTTAAATTTCGCGCCTGGTGGCAGGAATGGCAATTTTTCTTGGTGTTCGACGCCAATGAAAAGGCCGATTGTTTTTTGTCTCTTCGGATCAGAGCGGTTGGCTTCGAGCAATTCTTTGTCCGGCTCGTCGGCCGCTATGGGCGTTGTTAACGGCGGAGGTGTGGCCGTTTGCGAAAGGCCATAGCTAGGAGAAAGCATCGCCAGCGCCTGCACCGTCAGGACGGTGAAACGAAGCAATCGGCTTCTCTGAGTGTTGGCTGCTTTCATGAACCCCCCGGTCCCGATCCGAATTCAAATAAAACTATAGTTCTCGAAAGTTCCCCGAACGCGCCGGCTTCTTCGGCGGCATCGGTGGAATCGTCATGCGAGCTGGCGGTCGCGCCATCTGTTGCTGTGCCACAGCGGCGGCACTTCCCGGAAGCGCCTGAGCCGAGTTCGCATCCGCTGCTGGCGTGCGCATCAATACTGGTTTTTGCAACAAGTCTTCGATCACAGTCGTTCGCACCGGCGCCTGCAGACGGTCGTTCGGATGTCGAAGAGTCGTGAAGAGACTGCCCGGCGCCGTCGCGAGGATGTAAACGAGCTGCTGAACTTCTTCAGGTTTCGCTTCGACAGTGATCGTTGTGAAGGCCGTCGTCGCGCTCAAGTTAATTCGGTTGATTGTTTTTCCGTTCGCATCGAGTTCGAAGCGTCGCGGAATCTTATTCAAGACATTCAGACCAGTGGCCAAGATGACGACGTCTTGCAAGATTGTGCGAATCTCGCGCTTTTGATCTCCGCCCTTTCCATAGTCGAGTGCTGCGATGATATCGATGCGGTCACCTGGGCGAATCAACTTCGAAACACCTCGGGTGTCGTCGATCGGAAGTGTGATCGCACGTTTTCCAGGCGAAACTTCCATCGAGAGACCTGTGTCTGGTCCTGGTAAAAGAAGTTTTGTCTGCAGAAGCTGTTCACCCTTTTTGATTGGAACAGCCGCAACTTGGCCGACTGCACTCTCTGCATCGGTCACAGCCTCTGGCTGAATAAAATCTTGCGGTTGATCGATAACTTCGAGTTTCGATTCGTCGATCGTTTCCATTTCTGCAATGTCCGCCGCCGCCACGACAACTCGTTTTGTCGTACCGTATTTTTTTGCCAGCTCTGTTTTTTGAGTTTCCGACCAGCTATAAAGCATGAAGATCGCAAATACTGCGACTCCGATCGAAATCCAAAGTGTGCGTGTTTCGTTGCCGCCCATGGTTAGTCCTTCTGTCCGTCAGTTTTCAATTGCCACCACACGTGGCGTTTATGCACATTCCATACTGTGTCATAACCCAAGCCGGGCTAACCCCGACCGAAGTTTGTACTTGTTCTGAAACTTCAGAAAATACTCTTGTGTTGTGAATGGATGCGGTCGTTCGACTTGCGTCGGCGGGGATTGCACCAAGTCCGATTCGCAACGGACGTTCTGTCGCTCTGAAATTTAATTCATTGTCGCGATCACCTGGCCGCATTTCATTCTTAATTCCATGAATACGGTTTCCGCGAAGTTTGAAGTGAGCAAGCTCGGGATAATTAGGTCGATCGCGAAAGTAACTGACGTTCGTTCGGCCGCGCATGATTTCAAACGCATAGGTTCGCGCGGCAATTGAATTCAAGATGCCGGTGTGAATAATGCCGAAAGAGCCGAAGGAATAAGCCAATAAAATAAGAAATATGGCAAGCAACGGAATAGTTTCTATCGTTGCAAGGCCGCTTTGGTTTTGCAGAACTGATTTATGTTTCATGGCTAGCACCCGTTGTCCGTCATGACGAAGACCGCTGCATCGGGTGTGGGCACGCCAACATATCTGGTCCCACCATTCACGTCGCGCAGATTTTTAATCGCGGCCCAACGCTGGCGGTTGAAAAGTTCGCGGCACTCGGTCGTCGTGACCTCGCGTCCGAG
>JAYSST010000722.1:0-1038 GCA_043720435.1 Bdellovibrionales bacterium | reverse complement strand
CGAGTCCTTTAAAAAGTTCATCTGCGACTTTGACTCCGCGAAGTTCGGATTCACGCAAAATCACATAACCCTCGCGGATGCGCGAGACTTCGTCGTTTGCCAGCACGATTTTCCAACCTCGAGCGAAAAGTTTTAGATCGGGGTCGTTGAGTTCGAGTCCGGCTCGAAGAAGCTCGCTCTTGTCTTGAACCTGAAGTGCGAGCGGGCGGCTAGTAAATTCTTGTCCATCAATACCGGCTGCTGTCACTCGAGTAAAGTATCGACCTGCAGGAACGCGGCTTAAATCGAATTCGCGATTCCGCACCTGAAATGTCTGGGTAATTTTCTTGAAGGTTTCGTCATCCGCAAATTCGAGTCGATAAACTGAAGCTAAAGCACGGTCCCGCCAGGTCAGCCACCGTCGACCGAGACGTCGGAGTTGATCTGGCGTCTGACCTTCGACAAGATTGAATGCGGTATACGCAAGAGTGTTTTCTTTAGAGCGCAACCGAACAAACCATGGACCGAGGCTGCGATCGCCGAAGCCGATGCTTTTGTTTGGTGAGTCGCTAATCGCTTCTGTAAACAAAATCGAAGCGAAATTTGAATCCCGAGCGAATTCGAGAGAAAGGCCTGCGGTCTGTAGCGATGGTGACCACGAAAAATCGATTCGCTCGCTTTTCTGCATGTCGTGGATCGACCCGACGCGAGGTTCGATGCTGGCAAACATGACGTTTTTGCCATTCGCTTCTGAGTTCGGAACAAGCACGCCAAATTCGTACTTCGGCATCCCAGAAACCAGTGCCATTCCAGTATTGACCGTGACGCTGTCGCGGACAGCCGACACGACCGAGTTCGGCGCAACTACAACTTGAGCCTTCGTTCGTGAATTTGTCATCGTGATTGACGCACCTTGCGTTGCTAGGGTCGAATGAGACGTCAGGACCGCAACATTCTGGCGAGACCAAAACGAAGTATCATGCACTCGCGTGTAAGGTTGAGCGCCAGGATGCGCGGAAACCTCGATCGACCACTGCGGGCTGCGATTGAAATCGAATG
>JAYSST010000721.1:0-1039 GCA_043720435.1 Bdellovibrionales bacterium | reverse complement strand
TTGCGCGCGCTTGGAAGCGTCGCGCAGAATTCCAGTTGAAAGAAAAGCTGAAGAGAATTCGTTGAAAGTTCGAATTCTCTTGTATGACTTATTGCGTTTCGACTGGCGATTAGCGCGACAGCAGAATCGCCGACTTAGCCTACTGCATCTGCAGACGAACAGGACCTGTTGGCGTATGAATGCGACCGAATGCCAGAGAAATCTGCTCTGGAGATCCGCCGGTTGTATTGCGGATCGTCAAATCAAGTTGCAGAACTCCGCGACCGTTATTTCTTACGAGACGCACGTCACTGATTGAATCCACAAATCGATCGTAAGTTCCGATTGCAGATGTCGGAACGATTTCGTTGTTTATCACCGTGAACGTCGGTGTCACGTTTGCCGCGACGTCGAGCAATTCACTGTTCAACGGTTTCGCAAGTGGACCCGTCATCTCGATGATGTCGCCACCTGTACGGCCCCATTGATCGCGCAAACGAACCGTTAGCTTCACAGCGAAGTTCGATGCTCCGCCAATTGTTTCTGAAGTCGTCAGAGTCAACTGCTCGACAACGTTCTGTCCCGAAGGCTGAGTCGTCGTGTTGACGAGAACTCCCAGCAAACGCTCGTACTCGGGATTGCCCGATGCTCCGAGCCGTTTGGTTCCATCGATGTCCATCGTCGCGTTCGTGTGGCGTGCGATCAGATGAGCGGTTTGAGTACGGCCTGTCGACCGATCCTGAACTCGAATGTGAACTGTCTTGCAGCCGCCCGAGATATCCATGCAAGCGACTTCAGCCGCAAGAAACGGACGAACCTTAAGGCTTCCAACCGTGAACCGAGTCAAGTTGTCGAGTGGACCTTCGATCTTTACTTTGTTCAGCTCGAGCTTCCCGTGTTTGTCGAGACGTTCGAATCTGAAATTCAAAACCGCACGACGTGATGACCAGTCGACGTTGAAATCGGCAAGTTGAATTGTCTGCGCCAAAACCTTGTCGGCCGCACGTGTTTCGTCATCAAGAGTCGCCGCTCGCTCGTTTACTAAAGCATGCAAGTGCGT
>JAYSST010000720.1:0-1039 GCA_043720435.1 Bdellovibrionales bacterium | reverse complement strand
GCGTCGAGTTTCTTGACGACGATCTGCAGTGCCACGCCCGTCTCAGAATCGCCCGCCATCAGCGAACGCTGAATCGGTGCAGCACCTCGCCACTTCGGCAACAACGAACCGTGAACGTTGACAGCGCCACGCTCGAACAACGCCAAGAATTCATCGCCGAGCAACTGGCCAAACGCCACGACAACCGCACTTTCGACAGCGAGCTGTTTCATCTCGTTTCGAAATTCATCGGTGTTCACTGTCACAGGTGAAAAAACCCTGAGGCCACGCTCGAGAGCCAACGTTTTTACTGGCGAAGGTGTTAGCTGCATCTTTCGTCCCGCCGGACGATCCGGCTGAGTTACCACAGCTGCGATTTCGAAATGATTGTCCGCTAGCATGGCTTCAAGCGCGGTACGCGCAAAGTCAGGCGTTCCCATAAAGAGAATGCGGACTTTGCTCATTTTTTTTCAAGCTTTGCTTTTTTAGGACCACCGGCTGAAGCCGCAGCCTCGGCACGCCGTTCGGCGCGGAGCTCTTTGACTTTTTTGCGCTCTTCCACAACCTCGTCCGGCGAAGGATAACCGGTTTTTTTGATCTTGTTTTTGATCTTGTTTGATTTTAGCAAACTCAAACGATCAATGAAGAGTTTCCCCTCGAGGTGATCCATTTCGTGCTGCAGGCAAATTGCAAGCAATCCATCGGTCTTGATCAACAACTCTTTGCCATTCTCGTCGAGGCCCTTGACCTCGACATAGTTGGCACGGTCGACCGTTTCAAAAAAACCGGGAACACTGAGACAACCTTCTTCGTAATCGGTCAGATCTTTTTGCGCGAGAATAACAGGATTAAAAATAGCGAGCGGTTGCTTCACTTGTTTCTCGAGCTCGGTCAGACCTTCTTCCGTCGGCTTTTCGTTTTCGTCCAATGGACGAGTATCGATGACAAGCAATCGAACGCTTTCGCCGACCTGCGGAGCCGCAAGACCAATTCCGTTTTCGTCGTACATCGTCTCAATCATGTTTTTAACGAGCGTGCGGTGTTCTTGGGTCACCTCTTT
>JAYSST010000719.1:0-2601 GCA_043720435.1 Bdellovibrionales bacterium | reverse complement strand
CCAGCCTTGAATTGAATTCACGGTCGTCGACCAATCTGTATACGGTTTGCTTCGGTTAAAACATTCGCAATTCTCTCGCGCACTCGAATGTGGAGCGGTTCGAGGGCGAATCAGTTTCGTTTTGTCCCCGAAATACTGTGTCACGGGAGTGCGCTTCGTTACTGTCGCGCTTGGCACAGACGATGCTCTGACATGGATCGTAAGGGCTTTCAGTGACAGTTTTCGACCGCTGAAATCGTGTTTGGCTTGAAAGTTTTCTTGTAAGGGGTCTCGAGGGAGCAAATAAGGGGTGTACGACATGGCAGGGGCGCAAGTGTTCAAGTCTATCTATTCGCAGTCGACCGGGGTGGTCTTCGCGGGCCGAAACGGCCTTGATTTTCTAGAACTACGTTTGGGGGCGGTTCGAATTCCAGAAGTTTCATTGCGAATCAGGGAGGCACAGCGTCTGCTCGATCTTCTCGAAGTCGAACGAATCGACCTGTTAAGCGCTACTCTTTCTGAAGACGAATCTTTTTTCCGCAATATCAAAGTTAAAAGCCTCTTAGCCGCAATAGTTCAAGTAGGGCTTTATGACCGACTCGTGAAGTCTCAGCGCGTGCCCGATGTTCTCATTGGAAACTCAAATGGCGATTCGGCACTTCTTGTTTGCGCCGGCCAAATGACGTTCGAGCAAATGATTACGACGTCGGCAGCACTTCAAACACTTCAGCCGCGCCAAATCCTTGAGCCTGTTAAGACGGCAGCGGCGTTGCCAATTTCGATGCTTCCATCGGGGGCCTTCGGTGCTGGCGCTTCTGCTTTCGGATCGGGTGGCTCAATGCCCCTTCTTCCCGGAGTTAGCTCCATTCAAGCGTACGATGCGGCAGAAGCGGCGACTTCGCACCTTGCGACACTTCCGTCGTTAAGTGGTGTGAGCCTCACCGAATACCGCGCCTTCATCCGTGCGGAAGACGGCGGAATAGTCGAGGTCGGACAACCAGTTATGGATATAAAGCGCCTCATAGCTGAAGTCGTTGAACATCAAGCGGTCACTCGATTCATCAACATCGGGCCCGCACTGGCTCTCGCAACGAGCGAGTACGAAATTATCAGTGAAACTGCAGGCGCCGACGAAGTGACGATCATCGACTCGATCGATCTCGATCCGATGCTGAACTGGTTCTGGAAACAAGTGCGACCGAAAATGGGCTACGCGCAGTAGTAGTTTGCAACCGGATATCAAGTATACCGTAGACGGGTATACCGGATATCCGGAAGGCGACCGGATATCGCGTATACCGTAGACAGGTATACTGGATATCCGGTTCTGTTTTTACGGGATCCAGGTCGGCTCTGCTCGGCCCGCCAGCCGATTCAAGTGCCTAGCTAAAACGAAAAAATAGTCGTTCAGCCGATTCATATGTTGAATCACGTGATCAAGCCACGCTGGCTTTGCTGCCCCAGCTGGCGCAATGCCGACGATTGCGCGCTCGGCTCGTCTTGCGACGGTGCGTGCGACGTGCGCGGTTGCTGCGGCTCGGACTCCGCCTGGTAGAACAAAGTGTTTGAGTGACGTGAGATCTGTCGACATACGGTCCATGGCGACTTCCAGGCTCGCAACCGAGTCAGGACTTAGAGCCGGGAGTTTAGATCGAACGGCATCATCTTCCGTTGCGAGATGGGAGCCAAGCACAAACAACATCGCTTGAATTCCGAGCAATTCTTCTTGAAGACGGACGGTTTCGGGCACTGCGTGCCCAGGCCACTTTTCAGAATCAACATCGCACATGAGAACTCCAAGAACGCTGTTCAGTTCGTCCAGTGTTCCGTACGCTTCTAACCTCGGATCATCTTTGACGACACGCGCGCCGCCAAAAAGCGATGTTGTTCCTTGATCCCCAGTTCGTGTGTAGACTTTAGAGCTGCTCATACGTTTAAGGAGCCTAAGGTGACGACACATTTTATTCAAGCCGTAGGACCTAGCGGTAAATCGCTGCTCGTGACAGTTCCACATTCGGGCGAAGCAATTCCCCCCGAAGCGAAGTGGCTCGCGAAGCTCGAAGAGCCTTTATTGATGTTCGATGTCGATCGTTACGTGGACGAACTCTACGCTCCCGCTTTGCAATCGCTCGGTATCGCTTGGATAAAGACTGATTGGCACCGCTATGCGTGTGATCTTAATAGGCTGGCGAGCGATGTCGATTGCGATAGCGTTCTAGGTTCGAAAAATCCTCGAGGTACCTTTCCGCGGGGATTGCACTGGTCGGTGACCACTTTGGGTGAACCGTTGATGCCTGGTCCGATAACACCAGAGTTGCATCAAGCGATTGTCGGTCGCTGTTTCACACCATTTCATGATGCGATCGAAAAGGTCGCCGAACAGGTCCGACCAAGACTTGCTCGGTCAAATCAAACTCCACTTTATCATTTGGATTTGCATTCGATGCCGAGTTTTGGAACTTCCGAACACCGCGATCCGGGTGAGTGGCGTGCGGAATTTGTGATTTCGAATCAAGACGGTAAGAGTTCTTCACCGGAGTTTTTTGAGATGATTTGCGCGGCAGCAAGAGCTGAGGGTTTTAATGTCAGACAAAACTGGCCCTACAAGGGCGGTCGAATTAC
>JAYSST010000718.1:0-1043 GCA_043720435.1 Bdellovibrionales bacterium | reverse complement strand
GGGGCCGTGTCATTCGGCTCTGCGTGGTTTCGTCATCTCAATCACCAAGTCGACTTCGATGATGAACAGTCGTTCAATCACACCGATATCTTCATAGGCGCTGCGGGTGGTTGGGAACAAGCCTCAGACCCTCACTACTTCGACAATCTTCTTAACGAGACCGACGCTGGTCGCGCGGAAGCGAGCGCGCTTCAACAAGATGTGACCACGGGTAAGGTCGTTGCATTTCAAATTTCGACAAGCGACGTAAAAAAAGAATGGGGCGACGCAAAATATCGCGCGCTCGCAGAACTGCTTTTACGGCGGTCAGATGATCTCACGGTTTTTGTTATCGGCGCGCCGGATGAGCGCGCCCGCATCGAAGAGTTTTGCCGATCTGCCGAAGTAAATCCTGAACGGCTTAGACCGGCGGTTCTAAGTCTGGCGGGTGTGGTTAGTTTCTTGGAGGATGTCGACGTGTTGGTGACGGGCGATACCTCAGTGAAACATTTCGCCTCGGCCGGTACCGTCCGCGTCGTCGAGTTAATATTAGGTAGCGCCGATGCGTATCGCACCGGCAGCTGGAAAACCGGCGACTTCGTCGTTGCGAGCCGTGAACTATGTGCGCCGTGCGGGCACTCGGAAAAATGCCATCGCTCGAGTCACGCTTGTGCGGTTTCGATGTCGCCGGAGTCTATTGCGAAAATCGTGATGCCGATTCTGCAAGACGAGGCTCGTTTGCAGCACGCGGCGCGACTCGCGGGACTGTTAGACGTTCAAGTGTTTCAAGTCGACCGCAGCGAAGGCCCGGCGATGTTGATCCCGTTGAGCTCGATGCAGATGACGGATGCGGCACTCGCGATGTGCCTAGAGCGATCGGCCCGAAGGCTTTCTCTCGAGGTGCGAGACGCGCGCTTCGATAAGATGAAATTTGGCTCTGAGATTCTCAAAGTTAAAAGGTCCTTGATAAACCGCTTTACCGATTCACAGTCCATGGAACTTAAGCATGCGCTGTCTGATGGTGAAGTTCGGCTTAGACACGCCGAAGGAATCATTCAGTCACT
>JAYSST010000717.1:0-1045 GCA_043720435.1 Bdellovibrionales bacterium | reverse complement strand
CGCCCATGATTCGCGCCTCGAGCGCGTCGAAATATATGCCGCTCTCTGGCAAAGCGACGTCGTCTGTCTGTTTTAGAGCATCGAAAAATAAATCAAATTCTTCAGAGTCTTCGTTAATGAAGCTTTCCACTTGAGATACGTAAAGCTCCTCCAGAGATCGCGGGACAAGTAGGTTCTGCTCGGAAGCTGTCACATCGTTTAGTGGATGTTTTGGCCAAAGTTCATCGCGGTTCCGGTCGTTGTTTTCGAAGCTCATTGTTCAACCTCCATGTTTGCAATTCGAGTTGTCGGACTCGAGTCGCCATCCATGCTGTAAAGAGTATTCCAGTTTTCCAAGTCACCGCCCTTGCCCATCTGAAGCTCGAATGTATCGCGCAACTTCAAGAGTGCATGACGGTAGTTTGCTTTGGCCGTGTCATAGGGGCAGTTCATGATCTGAGCGATTTCTTTGAAGCTCAGATCCTCGAACACCCGAAGCGTAATCGCGACTCGTTGACGCTCTGGAAGCAAATCAACTTGTGCACGAAGCGAACGTGCGACGTCGCTTTTTACGAGATCGTTTTCAGAACTCGCGGCAACTCCACCTTGAAGAATATCGGTAGAAAATTCTTCTGGCGGACGCGAGCGAAAACGATTTTTCGCTGTATTAAGTCCGACCTGGTACAACCAGCTCTTGAAGCTCGATCGTCCTTCGAACATATCCATTTTTTCGTAAGCTTTGATAAACGTCTCTTGCACGATGTCCTCCGCTAGCGGAAGTTCGCGCGTCAGTCTTAAGACGATGCGCAAAAGTCCGCGTTGATGACGGCGTACAAGTTCTGTGAATGCGGAACGACTTCCCGCTTTCACTTCACTCACGAGCTCAACGTCTGTTTTCACAACCGACTCGGCTGCCGCCTTGTTCGCAACCGCTACTTGTGTTGCGAGGTTACCCTCGACATCCGTAGCAGTTTCGTTGTTCTTCGCGAGACCCTTCGTACTTAGACTCCGCAGGCTTGCGCTCATCACGCCCCCCTTTGGACCGCCGTCTCGTTGCATGAGACAC
>JAYSST010000716.1:0-6543 GCA_043720435.1 Bdellovibrionales bacterium | reverse complement strand
GAAGTTGTTGCAGGAAGAAAACGATGCAATCCGACAAGACCTCGTCAATATTCAGGCGCGACTTGATCAGATCAGGAAGCTTGCGTAGCAGGCATTATGCGTACTGCGGGAACGCCACCCCACGTTTCGCCGGGACCAATCTGTGTCTTCGGTAGGACCACCGAATGAGGCATCACCCGCGCCCCTGCGCCGATCGTCACACCGCCCATGATTGAAACACGCAAACCAATCGTCGCTCCAGATTCGATCACGACTGGGGCAAGAACCAAAAAGCCCGACTGACCGTAGTGCGCGACGATGGTCACAGAACCACCGATGGTCACCTTCTCACCTATGGTTATCAGGCTCGGATCTGACATCGCGGTTGTATTGATCACAGAGCCACGGCCAATTTTCATTCCCATCAGCTTGTAAAATAGAACAGCGATTGGCGACGGTGTGAAAAATTCGAGCAGAGTGTAACGAAGAACATAGGTAATGCCGTTGTGAATATACCAGCGAACGGCTTCGAGCGAATAATACGGACCGCGCCAAGCCTCGAGTCGTCCTCCGAGAAGCAAGATAAAATTCGCAAGAGGAAGCACAAACACGAGACAGAATCCCGTCAGAAAAATCGCTGCGACGATAGCAGCACCGCTCGACCAAGCAGATACGAAAGCGTTCGCATCGACCACGTTGTGATTCACCCACCGAAAGAGCATCAAGCCCGGCGCAATCGCCAGACCAATGATGGCACAGCCGATGATGTAGAACGGAACTATCAGTGCGATGTGCAACAAGGTCTTGAACCGCCGCAAAAGCGTCTCGAGAATTCCGCCAAGGCCACTACGACTGCTATCCATCGGATCAAGAATCTTTTTACGTTTCATTCGTGCTTCAATGATGGATGGCTCTTTCGCCCAGGTCAAAGCTGTGTTTGAATTTTCCCATGGGTTCTTCTCTCACATCTCAGTTTATGAGCCTGCATCCTTCAGATATCGTGAATTGTGGACCGAAAACTGATTTCGACGTCTACAGAATTCCATTGCAGCTTGATTCGGCTGATCTCTTGCGACGTCTGCAACTCGTGAAAAACGATTTTACCTGGAAAACCAAAGACAAACTTGCGGGTTACGAAGCGGTCGGTCTTCAATATTCGTTCGGACCCGACGTTTACACGAACGCCGTCGACGATAAGTCTTCGGGGCAGAGGTTTCGAATGTACGAGAAACGCAACGCCGCGGGTGACCGGTTCGACTCGGTATTTCTTCGACTGTGGCCGACGCGACTCTTCCGGTCGCGCCTTCTAACGATCGGTAGTGATTTCGAAATGGGCGATGCCCACGACGATGGCGCCGCCTCCGTCCGCCTTCACATACCAATTGAGACGAATCCCGAGGCATGGATCGAAATTGACGATCGACGCTATCATCTTCCCGCCGATGGGTCGGCGTACCTCGTAAATACATCGCGAAAACATCGCATCGGGAATCCAGGAGCGGGAAATCGTACACATTTCGTGAGCGTTATTTACCCTAGCTTTCCATCCCTACTCCACGCCTTCGCACAGGCCTCGCTGATCCGATTTATCGAAGAATTCTTAAAAGGGAGCCGAGCGGAGCTCTTCGAAGTGACCGCGGCAGCGCTCAAAAACGCTGAGGGCCACTGTGAAGCTTGTGGCCATGCGCGAAAGCTGTATGGAGTTCCAATTTCGCCGACGGAATTGAAGGCGACCTGCGCGCAGTGTATAGAAACGGCAGGAAGAAAAAGCAGTGCGATTGATGAATTCGAAGCAGTACTCGGACAAAGCATCAGGCTCCGCGCGTAAAGCGCGGACATTTACGTCGCGTCCGATTGCACTGCGGGTGGATGCTTCGAAAATCGAAACGTGCGGTGCCCCTCTCGACAAATTGTTAGATCACCCATTCCTCAGCGTTGAGATCGGCTGCGGCGTTGGACTGCACCCGATCAAATATGCAACCGAGTTTCCCGAACGCGCGATTATCGCGATCGAAAGAACATCTAACAAATATTCGCGCTTTGCCCGCCGAATGGCGGCGCACACTGATCTGCATGATCGTCTCTGTGCAGTGCACGCGGACGCATTTCAGTTTATGGACGAAGTATTTCCTATCAGCTCGGTCGATGAGGTTTGGATTCTCTATCCCAATCCTGAGCCGAAAAAAGCATCACGAAGATGGTTTCACACTCCGTTCACCGGTCGTCTAATTGAATTTTTAAAGCCGAATGCGAAAATTCAACTTGCGACGAACATCGAGAGTTATGCAGCGGACTGTGAAAGGCTAGCGGCCGTGTTCGGGCTCACCGTGACGAGATCAATTCGTTTTAGCCGGGCAACTCATCCCCACTGGCAGCCACGGACACACTTTGAAAAAAAATATTATGAGCGTGGTGAGACATTGTATGACCTCGAGTTCGCTCTTACACCAAGTGCATCATCAGGAGCGCGCCGATGACCCTTCATTCCTCGACCCGTACTTCCCCGGTTCTATCACCGCTGGCCAAAAAGCTGCGGCGCGAGTTCGAAAAGATCATGGCCGATCCGCAATCCCCGGACCGATTTCAATGGGATTGGTGGCATTTGCCCAAACGCTACACGCATTTGCGCACGCCGGCCGCGCGTTTTTTCTCCGAGAAATTACACGGCGACTTAGTTTCTCAACTGCGCGATTTCGGTCGCTCGCAATTGGGATGTTCCGAAATTTCTCCTTTGTGGTTGAGCTGTTATGTCGAAGGCTGCGAACAACGTCTGCATGCCGATCGTCCGCACGGACCCTGGGCTTTTGTGCTTTCGCTGTCACCGGCGCAGATCAGTTATCAAGGCGGCGAAACGATGATGATTCGACCCGAGATACTAAGCCTTTGGAGCCAAGGCGTGCCCAAGGGCCAAGCGTTCGAAGAATCAGAAATCGTAGAGCGTATCCCTTCGCGAGCCGGAGAGCTTCTCGTCTTCGATCCGCGAATTCCCCACGGTGTCACGCGCGTTTCCGGAACGATGAATCCTCTCGAAGGGCGACTTGTCGTGCACGGCTGGTTTGCGCAGCCCAATCCGTTCGTCGACGGTCCGCTGACACCGAAATCAGCCGAAGCCGCGTTGAGTGCGTTCGACGATGTCCTCTCGAATGCCTTTGTCGACGGCGTTCAAAGCACCGGCACTGTGGCGTTTCGGATTCAAATTTCCGCAAGTGGCGAAACAAGAAAAGTCGAACGACTGGCGTCGTCCTTGATTTCGTCCCTTCCCGAGACGGAATATGTTGAGAGTCGAAAGCTTGCGGCCTTGGTTCGCGGCCACTTTATGAATTGGAAATTTCCAAAAACGAAACACTCGAGCGCGCTCACGTTGCCATTGTCATTCGAGCGCTAGCGAGACCAGAGAAACCGACCATAGAAACGGAGACGGTATGGAACAAAAAACTGAGATCGCCACACTCGCCGGCGGATGCTTTTGGGGCATGGAGGATTTGATTCGCAAACTTCCTGGAGTAATCGATACCGAAGTCGGTTACACCGGTGGAACAACCGCGAATGCGACTTACCGCGACGTCAAGAAGGGCACCACGGGCCATGCGGAAGCGATTCAGATTAAGTTTTCTCCTAGCAAAATCACGTTCGACGAGATTCTGGATTTTTTCTTTAGGCTCCATGATCCGACGACAGTGAATCGCCAGGGAAATGATCGAGGCGATTCCTATCGCTCAGCGATTTTCTATCACTCTGATCAACAACGAGCGACCGCAGAAAAGATGATCGAGCTCGTAAACGGTTCGAAAGCGTGGCCAGCACCGGTCGTAACTCAAGTGGTTGCCGCAAAAGATTTTTGGGTCGCGGAATCTGAACATCAGGATTATCTTGAGAACACGCCCGGCGGATACACGTGCCACTTCGTTCGAAAAATGCCGAGCTTTTTGAAGTCGGCCCCCGATTTATCGAAATGAATTTGATCCTGTTTGACGATGATGACCTGAAATCCGACAGCGTTGTTCTTACCGATCACCGTGCTTTGCACATTCGGAAAATATTGAAAGCCGAGATCGGCGCAAAGTTGCGTATCGGAAAAGTCGATGGCTGCATCGGATCTGCCGTCGTCGCAGATTCTACAGAACAAGAAGTAAGGTTGCGCATCGTCGACTTAAATTTAGAACCACCAGAGGCAAGTCAGATGGAACTGATTCTGGCACTACCTCGACCAAAAAGTTTAAAACGCTGCCTGCGGGCCATAGCTAATCTCGGTATCAAATCGATACATTTGATACATTCAAGCAAGGTCGACAAATCGTACTGGACGGCACCCGCCTTGAATCCACTCGTCATGCGCCAGACGCTGCTCGATGGGCTCGCCATTGCACGCGACACGGGTCTGCCGAAAGTACGTCTGCACAATTTGTTCAAGCCCTTTGCGCAAGACATAGCGCCACACCTGATCGTAACCGAAGGATACGTAGCTCACCCCGGGAAAATTACTGGTTTGCCCGGCGTCACCCGCACGAGTACGAGGGTTCCGATTGCGATCGGCCCCGAGGGCGGTTTCAGCGATTACGAAGTTAAACTGCTAAACGAAGCGGGCTTCAAAAACCTTTCGCTAGGCGAGCGTCTTTATTCAGTCGAGACGGCAGTGCCGGTGATCGAAAGCCTGCTCCGATTTCGGTAGGCCGAGCACTTTGTTCATCTGCTTTTCGTTCGACACACCCATCGGCACAAATCGAATCAAATAGCGTTTCGAGTTCACGATAAGAAAGTGGCTTGCCACTCTTCTGAACTGCCGCCTGTTCGGCGATGCCGAGATCTTTCATTAATACCGTCACTAGATTTTTATGCCGAATCAGCGTCATCAGTTCGCCGTATTTGATACCCTCTGGAATGACATCCTTCTTAAATCCAAATTTGCGCGCAATGATCCCAATCGTGGCGTCGATCGCTGCACCTGCATCGTTCTTATAAGTGAAACCCGTTTGAAACTTGGCGAAGAGTTTCGAAAGTGCGACGTCAAAGCGACGGGACTCAGTCAACATGGCGAGATCGCGATGCTCCGCAACCAAATTGAATCTCGTATCGACATCGATATCGGCTGGAGCAAACGAAGATGATGTCGTCATGCCAACACCTTTTGCAAAATCGGTCTTAATTGCTTTTGCGAAGCTCGTTCGATACCGCGGAATTACAATCCGCCCACCGGAGGCCCGTTCGAAAGCAATCATCATCGCTTCAGCGCAATAAATCTTAGAGTGGTCATCAGGGTTCATGTATATGTCGAACGGCGTGGGATTTTTCAAAGTCGATTCAAGCAAATTCCACAGCTCGCGGCCCGCCTGTCTCGCGGTTTTCGCGTCGTGAAAACGATAAATCGCGGCACGCGGAAGTGGCTCAAGCTTCAAGTATTCATCAAGCGTGTAAGATAATATTGATTTTTCGAGGAGTGCCTCGACGATTCGCAGTTCACCGGTTGCGGTTTCTGCGATCATTGCGATGTGACTCATGTTCGATGGAATATCGCCAATGCGAGCGATCGTCGCACTAAAAAATGAACCCCCACGCACGAGCACGACATCGCCCGATTTAAAATCGACACCACCGGTCGCCGTTGCGAACTGCGGATTCACCAAATTTAGAGTGCCTTCGCCTTGGAAGAAGGTGCGAGAGGCTTTTAGTGGGACAAGCTGATTTCGCCAATCGATCACATAATCCTCGGCATACCGAAGATAGAGTTGAGCACGGCGGAAAGCGTCCACAGCTTCCGCAGTTTCAGCCTTGCTCCACATCTTGCTTCTTTCAAATGTGCGAAGGCGATCGTTCAATTGAAGACGCATACCAAATATTTTTTTCGCTAAGACATCTGCCTTCGAAAGAAAAGTCGAGGTCTCGCTTTCGCCATGCGGAATAAAATCGCCGCTATTCATTTCGTACGCTCGGTCGGCAATCTCGTTGATGTATCGCGCGGCCGACTTGGGATTGAACACTTTCGGGTTTTCGATGTCTAACGCTGCCTGATCAATAAACGCGACAACTTCGGTAAAGCTTGAAGGAGCACGTTGGCTGCTTGCTGAAGTCCTTCGGTGCTCTCGAACCACGAGAGCGAAACTGAGCGCTGCGAACAAGACGAAAATTCCGAGACCTGCGGCAATATTTCTCATACAATGAGTATGACGAACCTATTGAAAGGGTGAAACCGATTTCTAACGAATCATTGGATCTAACGAGTTTAATTACGTGGGGTTGGACGGACTATTGGACAGCAGCCTGGACTGACGCCCTGTCGCTGGGTCACGCGTCTCATGGCTCTCAACCGGCGCGAATACTTGCCGAACAACGCGATTACCTCGAGGTCGTTACCGCCCAGGGACTTGCGCGCGCCGAAATAAAAGGACGAATGCGAAAACAAGGCGAAACCCATCTGACGGTCGGCGATTGGGTCGTGCTCGACAAGCAAGGACAAGTCGAATTTCTTCTGCCACGTCGCAGTTGCTTAAAAAGAAAAGCTGCGGGCGAAACTGAAGAAATTCAAATTCTCGCGAGTAACATCGATTGGGTTTTCATCGCAACAAGCCT
>JAYSST010000715.1:0-6546 GCA_043720435.1 Bdellovibrionales bacterium | reverse complement strand
CCTTCACGGTCTTCGCATGAATGACGATCGGAACTGATGGATTCAGCCGAGCTGCATCGAACGCTTCTTCAAGCACGGTCGCGCAACCTTGCAAGCTGTGGCCGTCGTCGAGACGCAGAACTTTCCATCCGAGTGGTTCCAAACCTTTGAACGTCGGATCCATTGAAAAAGAATCTTGATCGATACGACCAGAAAGTTTGGTGCGGTTGTCGCTGATAACCAAAACAAACGGACCGAGTTTACCTTTCGATGCGAGACCAGGAATCGCCGCAAACGCTTCGCGCGCTTCACCTTCCATCGCACCACCATCAGAGAGAGCGCAGATTGTGACGCGATCGCGGCGCCCGTTCAATGCATCGCCGGCAGCTAAACCTTGTGCTTGAGGAAGTCCCGAGCCGAGCGGACCGTTCGAAACCAAAACACCGGCCGGAAAAAGATGCGCCTCGCCGTGTCCGGTAAGATTCGATGTCACCGACCGAAATCCACGAAGCGATTCAACTGTAACTCCGGCCATCTTGTAGTTAGCGCGGAGTGCGTAGAGTCCGTTTTCGCAATGACCTGCATCGTTCACAAAGTTGTAGAGAGCATGCCAAAGCTTTTTTGACTTCGTCGCATCCGCGAACATCAATCCGTGCGCAGCTGACATCAGCTCGGCGAAAGCAGATGGTCCACCAAAGTGCGAAGCAGCTCCGCCCAACTGCGCTTCCATATCCATGAGCGCCACCATTGCTCGGGTGGCTCGCGGATCCGCGACCGCGACTGTCTCACCGGTTTGGCGCTGAATCGGCAACGACCACTGCGGAGTGATTCCCTCGGCAACAGCCAGTTTCGAAACGATAGTGAGGGCCGCAGCTTTTACGATTTCAGATGTGTTCGACATGGCGTCTCTCATCGCGTGAATCGCGCCCAGCGTCAATCTCTCTCTGGCTCGGCTAGAAGGTTTCCGCTACGATGACCGGCTATGAGCAATGGATCTTTTAAGAGTTCTCTGGCAAGTTCTTTGGGAGTTCAAAAATCTCTCGCAGTCAGCCGCTGGGCGTCGCTGCCCAAGGTCGATTTGCATCGTCACCTCGACTGCTCGATTCGACCGCAAACTTTGCGCGAGCTCTTGGTTGCGGCCGGTGTTTCGGTGCCGCAAGAGCAAGCGGCGTTCAATGCACACTATCTTGTTAAAGAACCTATGACCGATCTCGGTGCCGTGCTTCGAAAGTTTTCGGCAGCGCGACAAGCATTGTCGAGCGAAGTGATTCTCACGCGGGTCACGCGCGAATGTATCGAAGACGCGTCGCTTGAAGGTATTCGCATTCTTGAACTTCGTTACGCCCCAACTTTTATTCAAGAAGGACACGAACATCTTTCGTTCGAACGAATTCATCGCGCGATTGTGGCCGGCGTTCAAGCGTCGCGTCACCTTCCTGTCGCCGTCGGCCTGATCGCCATTGTCCAACGAGTGAAGCCCGTATCGGTCGGCCAAAGTGTGATCGATTTTGCGATCGAGCATCGCGACACATTTGTCGGAGTCGACCTTGCCGACAACGAAGATGGTTTCGAACCGAAACCCTTCGAAGTGATGTTCCAGAAAGCGCGATCGCACGGACTTCACGTGACGGTTCATGCCGGTGAAGCGATGATTTCTTCTGCCGCGGATAATGTCCTCACCGCCGTCGATCGTCTCGGAGCCGAGCGAATTGGTCACGG
The DNA here is from genome assembly GCA_043720435.1 of Bdellovibrionales bacterium. GTDB lineage: Bacteria > Bdellovibrionota > Bdellovibrionia > Bdellovibrionales > JAMPXM01. The sequence continues at coordinate 4,848 of JAYSST010000715.1, read as the reverse complement.
GATTCAAATCGCAAATCCACTTGTTCCCCGCTCGAGTGAAGTCTTACGCGAGATCGTTCGACGTGGAATTCCGCTCGAAGTTTGTCCGACGTCGAATGTATTAACGAACGCGTTCGCATCCGTTGGCCAGCACTCGGTTCGTCGCCTGCTTGATGCCGGGGTATCGGTCACGATCAACACGGACGATCCAGGTGTCTTCGATTTTAATCTTTCGCACGAATACGACGCCCTGGCAGACCACTTGGGTTTTGCCGCGGCCGATTTTTCTAAATGTAACGAAATCGCAGCGCGCGCTAGTTTTATTCCGTTAGCTGAACGCAGCGCCGTTTGGCCTGGACTCTGAGCTTTTCTTCTCGAGAAGACGCGTTCACGTTTCGTTACCCCCTCAGCGCGGGGTACCGGTCACGCCGCGAAAACTTTTAGTTACACTTCGAACTTGGACTCCCCAAAGACCGTCGCGTTCTTCCTTACGCAGGCCGCTCAGACGAGCTTTTCTATAAGGGATTTTGCCAAGTGCCTCGAGCTCATTTAACTGCACGTAGTCTTGAACTGTTCGGTAGGCTCGATAACCTTTCACGACCCGAGTAAACGGCCGCTGCATCCAGAGCTTACTCCGCCGCGCGGAGGTATCGGTCACGGTTGGCAGCTTAACGAGGCTCTCCGTTAGAAATCGTTGTGCAGTCTGGCCCGCGACGACCCGAAGAAAATTTTGAAAACTGCTGCGCCTTGATATTCTAACGACGAGGTGCCAGTGATCTCCTTGAATGCTGATCTGTTCGACCCGGACGAAGAACCGAACAGCGTACTTTTGAACGAGCTGATGGATCAGCTGGAAACGGCGGTGCGTCCGAAATCCACCGGGGATCAATTGGCGATTTGCTTTGAACACGAGGTGGATTGGATTCTTCGTACAGACCGGTCGTTCCCGTCGACCGAGGCGAACATTTCGCAAAGACCCTCCGTGAGAAAGTCGGTGTTGAAGCTGTTTTTGATCGCTGAAAAGTGTCTGAGTTTTTCGCACGTGACCGATACCCCCTAAAAATTTAGCGAGGAACCGTGCAAACGGTTAGCGGAGCTCACGAAGGTATTATTGGACTAAAACTTCGTTCTGGGAGGAAAACATACGTGGTTCGGACGCGGCTGGTTTTGTGAAAACCGAGGCTACGTGTCGATAAAAAGAGGCGGGCCTGCTAAAGTGCCTTCTCAGAAACAATGCGACCGCTTTCGATGCGCGACATTTTTCCGTGCAGACCTACGAGATCATTCGGATCGTGCGTTACGAGCAACGCCGGTATTTTCGTTTCTTCTAGCACTGTGCGAACGAGCGTTCGCGCTTCTTCGCGATTTTCCGCATCAAGCGAAGAAAATGGTTCGTCGAGAAGTAGAAGCCGCGGTTCTCCGATCAGTGCTCTCGCGAGTGCTACACGTTGGCGTTCTCCGCCCGATAGCAGACTGGCCTTCCGATTGACAACCGTCTCGAGCCGCAACTTTGTTACGAAACGATCGATGTTGGCGCGAGCTCGCTCGCTCGACAGACCGCGGTTTTTGATCGCAGCGTCAGCGGCAAACTGAATATTCTCGAGTGCTGACATGTGACCGAAAAGTTCACCGTGTTGAAAAACGACGCCGAGACGTCGTTCGGGCACCGGTACTTTACCGAGGTCAACCCCAGAAACGATCCATTCGCTTTCATCGGCAACATCGAGACCGAGAAGCAAACGGATGACCGAGGATTTTCCAGAGCCAGAGGGACCCCAAAGTGCGGTGACGCCAGCGGGCAGAATATTCCAGTCACGGATATCGATGAGAAAGTCGCTCTCGGCTTTTCCATACCGATGCCGAAGTTTTTTAACCAACATCACGCGATCCTCCCAAAGTGAACAATCGATAGCTGAGTCCGCCGAGCAACAGGCACAAGAGAATCAAAACTGATGCTGCTTCCAATCGATAGCCTTCAAGTAAATTCTTAGCAACCAAGCCGACCGTCATCGCGCGAGACGCTGCGATCGAACCAATCGCGTAGTCTCCCCACACCCAGAAAGAAACGAGACCGGCTGACCAAAAGAAAACTTCGCGAAGCTGCGGTACCAGAATTTTCCGAATGATCATTCCGTGCGAAGCACCCAGCGTTTGTGCGACTGCAACCTGACCATCCAGTCGGGCAAGACGCTGCTCCCAGCGCAGGCGCCAAAGAATCGGCGCAAACAATAGCGCGCTTCCCACTGACAGCCTTAGGGCATCAAGAGTAAATGAGGGATCGCTTCCCCAGCCAATGACGAGCGTTGCAAAGCCGGTGATCGCAGTGCTTGGCGCGACGTAACCTGAAATCCACGAGCGCTGGGTACGCGTCGGGCTCACAACGGCAAACGCCGCTAGAAGCACGGCGCATAAAACACCGCCAAGTGTTGCGGTCACAACAGAACCCCTCAACGCGTAATTCACAAATTCCGAATTATCGAATAGTCCGGCGGTTTGCAATTGGCGAATTCCTTGAAACGGGGCCCGTAATAAACTTGTCATCACTAGGATCGGAGCGATCAGGAATACGACTATTGCGGAGTTTGATCCCAGCACTCGACCCAATCGCGAACGCGATTCAGATTCGATCGGCCGCGCGACTGCGCCTTCCGACTTTCCCAGAACGAGCACGGTCATCAGCAACATCGACCATTGAAAAAGCGAAAGCGCAGCAGCTGTGTCCCACGAAGCGTCGAGACGAATTGCATGCAAGATAGCAATTTCGAAAGAGACCGCTTTCGATCCACCTAACAAAAGTGGAATTGAAAAACTAGCGAGGCTCGCTGCGAATATCGCAGTCGCCAATCGTGCAATGTCGCGTTCAATGGCAGGCAAGACACCACGCAACCACAACACACGGCGCGAAGCGCCTTCCGTCCACGCGAGTTCCAGACTTCCACCGAGTTCATTTCGAATGACACGCGACAAAACAACTGCAACTAATCCCGAACTCACGAGTGCATGTGCGAAAGCCACAGCTGTCCAGCCGCGCCATCCGGGAAACAAAGACATAAAACCAAGTACGATTGCAATCGATGGAACCGCGGCCGGAGCTAGCGCTAGCGCTTCCCATCGGCTCGAACGCCGTAAAAGTGCGGCGGCGCCGATCACGCCGAGTGCAATTGCGGCAAGTGCCGAAGACGCAGCCTGCAGCACGGACCGCCACAAGAGGTCGAAAAAATCCGGAGGGACTGCGAGACGGAAGTGAGAAATAAAAAGCCCGAAGAAATATGGAATTGTGAAAAGCAGGATCAAAATAAAGAAAAGTGGTCGGCGCCACAACGGCAAGCTCACAACACTTCCTTACGCCAGCGCAACAGCATTGCGTCAGGTTCGTGGGTCAATGGGGCCGAGGGACTTCGAATCTTCATTCCGACTCCCCCGGTGATCTCTTTTAAGATTTCGTCGAACGGCGTTCCCGAAGAAACCTTTTCGTCGATCGGTAGCATCCAATTCTTATTCATCAGCACTGCTTGCGCCTCTGGATCTAGCAGAAAACCAAGGAATTTCCCAGCGAGCGCACAGCTTTGGCACTTTGCCGAGATCGCCCCATATTCAATTTGCACCGGGTGCTGAACGGGAAAAGTTACGAATCGATAACGATCGTCTTTCTCGCTAACACGATGATAAATAATCGACGTCGCGTATCCGAAAGTAATTTTGCTGAGGCCCCTTGTGAATAAACCATATGCCTGCGACCAGGAGCCCGACATTGAATGTACATTCGGTTTTAGCTTACGAAGAAAATCGAAAGCGCGTTCCTCACCCATTTCTTGCACAAGCCAATTTACAAACTGAAATCCTGGCGAACTCGATCGCGGATCCTGTAACGTGATCGTCCCGGCAAAACGTTCGCTGAGTAAATCATTGAAGTCGACCGGTGGTTTTATTTCGCCGACCCGATAAATAAAGCCGAGCGGCGCCCAATCGAACGCGACAAATTGACGATCTGAAAATCGAGCTTTCTTCAGGTCGATTTCGTGCGGTAGCCACGTTTCTTTTTTCTCGGCCAATTTTTTTCCGAGCTGGTCAAAACCTAAAACAACATCGGCCGGAAACGACTGCAATTTGGCCAGCAGAAGACCTGCGTCATCAGCCTGCAACAAGATAACTCTCGTACCCGGCATTTTCGCTTCGAAGAGTTTCGCTATCTCGGGCCCAGGTCCCCACGACGAAGTGAAGCTCGAATATGCGAGAACTCGCAGCTCTTGCTGGCTATGATCCACTCGCATCGGATTTCGGCTCAGGTAAATGTAGAGATAAGCGAAAACTGCGATCGCGAAAACCGCCGCTGCGCCCGAGATCAACCAACGGGCCATTTACCACCACAAGCCGCGATGCCTTTTATAAAAGAAATAATCGAAGCCAAGGCATCGACCCGCTCCGATCCAACCTAACACGAGATGTAACACAACCATGAACGTCGTGGCCTGCAGAGCAATGCCGGCCAAATTTCCGGCGCCGTTGACAGTTCCAACACCGATCGCACCCATTAAAAATATCGAGAGAACAACGCCGATGATCGCAGCCGGGCGCACCAAATAACCGAGGATATAGCTGATTCCTATGAAAGCCTGCGAAAGTGCAACGCTGAATGCGAACACCTGCCAGTTCGGAATCACTGCGTTTTCTAAAAACCAACGGAACCATTCAGGAGCCGTCGAAAGCGGCAGATGGTTGCGAACATCTTCCGCTAAATAAGCTTTCGTCAGAAAATCGCTCTGAAAAGCTGCGATCGAATGCTTCAAATAATAACCGCCCAAAAATATGCGCAAGCATGCGATTGGGATGAGATGGCCGACGTATTTAAAGCTTTCGATAAATGCGACT
>JAYSST010000714.1:0-2616 GCA_043720435.1 Bdellovibrionales bacterium | reverse complement strand
TTTTATCGCACTCGCTTTGGCGACTTTTCACGGATCCGATCCTTCTTTCAATTCAACCGGCTCGGGCCTCATTGCCAAAAACGCCTGCGGATTTGTCGGCAGCTTTCTTGCCGATTTGCTTTATCAAGGTTTCGGTGCTGGTGCCTGGCTCTTTGTATTTGGTTGCGCACGCATGTCAGCCCGGACTTTTCTTGAAAAAGGTGGAGCATCAGTGGCCGTGCGCTTCGCCTGGGGCGTTGCGCTGCTTCTGACGGCCACGGCGCTGGTCAGTCTGCATTTGCCCCAATTGCGTTTCTTCATCGGCCAGGTGCCTGCGGGCGGATTCTTTGGTGGCATCGTCGTGAAGGGACTCGTTGCAGTTTTTAACTCGCTCGGAGTTGCAGTATTGCTGTGGACCGTCGCCGCCGTCCTCGTCGTGTTCTATTCAGAAAAATCTGTTGAAGAGTGGTGGTGGTCTGTATCGACCATCGCTCAGCGGATTAAATCTCTCTGGCTCGGATTTGTGAGAGCCATGACAATTTCCACCAACGCTGCAGCGGCTGTGGTGAAGAAACCTGTGGAAAAAGCCGTCGAAAAACCGGCGGTAGTCGCACCGCCACCTAAAGCCAGTACCGTGAAGGCTTTACTCGCAATGGCGCTGCCGATCGCGAAGAGTCCGAATGGTTCGGGCAAGACGGTCACACGCGAAGATAAAGCCGTCGACACCGGTGAATATAACGTGGATCAACTCGCCGACTTCGCATCCGAGGAATCTTCGGCCGAAGAAGCACAACCGGTCGGAAGTGCGTTCGGAGCCGTCGCGAATCCAAGCGCTCTCTCGCAAAATCTAAAACGTCGACCCGTGAAATTGCAGGCGAAGGTGAATCGGCAAATCGAAAACTGGAAGCTGCCCGAACTTTCGGTTCTCGAAGATCCACCGGCCTCACGTATTCGTGTCGATAAACGCGAAATCGAAGAAAAAGCGCAAGTGATTGTCGACAAACTTTCGAAGTTCGACGTGAACGGCGAAGTTGTTGCGGCAAAATCGGGTCCCGCGGTGACGCTCTTCGAATTCCGACCCAACGCTGATGTCCAGCTGACATCGATCACGAATCGCGCGGACGATTTGGCGCTCGCATTGAGTGCCGAGTCGCTTCGAATTATTGCGCCGATTCCGGGGCGAGACGTCGTCGGCATCGAGACCTCGAACGCGCATCGCGAAACGGTGTATCTAAAAGATTGTTTGGCGGACGCGAAATTCTGGAAAGAAGAAACAGTGCTTCCGATATGTCTTGGTCGAGAAGTCGACGGAACTCCGCGCGTTGTTGACCTTCGTTCGATGCCACACATGATGGTCGCCGGCCAGACAGGTTCAGGTAAATCGGTGTTCGTCGTTTCTTCGATCTTGGGATTTGTTTTTAGACACAGTCCGAAGACGTTGCGACTTGTTCTGATTGATCCGAAGCAGGTCGATCTGACGCTCTTCAATAATATGCCGCACTTGTTGATGCCGCCGATCAGCGAACCGGGCAAAGCAGTGACAGCGCTTCGTTGGGGCGTTCGCGAGATGGAGAAACGAAACCGATCGTTCAATCGTTTCAAGATGCGGAAGCTCGAGGAATTTAACGAGGCGACCGGAAAACTTTCGAAGTCGCAGATTGAAGAGCACGCGGCGATTAACGCCGAGCTCGAAGTTCAGAATAAAAAACAAGAAATGTACTACTACACGCCGCAGCCCTTTATTGTTTACGTCATCGAAGAGTTTGGCGACTTGATGATGACCAACAAACAGCACGTCGAAGAGGGCGTTGTGCGACTCACGCAAATGGCGCGAGCGGCGGGAATTCATTTGATTCTCGCGATGCAAACGCCGCGAAAAGAAATTGTCACGGGCCGAATCAAGACGAATATTCCAGGACGAGTAAGCTTCAAAGTTCCGGGGCTCTTGGATTCAAAAATTATCTTGGATCAAAAAGGCGCCGAGCGACTTTTGGGACGTGGAGATTTGTTATTCCTGTCACCAGGCGTTTCTTCTCCACAACGTCATCATGCACCATGGGTTTCGAACGAAGAAATCGAGAAGGTTGTGAAGAGTTGGTCGGATCAAGCCGAGCCGGCTTACGACGAACTGGCAATGCGTGCGCTTGAAGGCGGCGGCGAGGCCGAACAATCGTTTAATGGTCAGGCCGTGGCGGGCGCCGTATTCGGCGACGATGACGGCATGGATGAAATGTACGATCAAATTTTAGCTTGGATGGCCGGGCAGAAAACTGTCAGCGCGTCCTTGATACAGCGAAAATTTGGACTCGGTTATCCGCGCGCGAGTCGATTGATCGACCAGTTTGAAGGACAAGGCGTCATCGGACCGTCGAACGGCTCGAAACCTCGTCAAGTTTTAATCCAACCATTACCTCATCCATAGAGGTACCCGGTTCCTGTTGCAGAAGCGGCGCGGCCAGCGCAGCGCTTCTGCAAAAGGAACCGGGTACCTGTTGACTCACCAGGACCCTATGATGACTCTTGAGCATAACGTTTCAAGGAGGAACATATGCTTAAGTCACTCATGGGTCTCGTGGCGGTTCTCGCTCTTTCGGTCGGCGCTGAAGCCGCACCGACAATCGCTCAGCTTACTCAACC
>JAYSST010000713.1:0-2617 GCA_043720435.1 Bdellovibrionales bacterium | reverse complement strand
AACATCATCAACAAGCTTTTGAACGCTGGTTTCAAAGTCGCGATTTGCGATCAGCTCGAAGACCCGAAGTTTGCAAAAGGACTCGTGAAACGCGGAGTCACGCGCGTGCTTTCGCCGGGAATGGTTTTCGATCACGAAACGCTCGACGCGGCCCAGGCCAATTATTTGGCTTCGTGGGATGATAACAACGCCCTCGCATTTTTCGATGTTTCAACCGGTGAAGGTTTTTATTTCCGTTCTGTCCCGGAAGATCGCAGGCGCGAGTTTGTCGAGAGTCTGCAGGCCGTAGAATGGGTTTTGCCCCAGCGTTTGGCTGAACGCGAAGCCGTAAAAGAACATGCAGGACGGATTGGCGTCGCATTAACTTGCCACGAGTCTCTCGACTGGGTTGCGGCCGATGGTGACGTGATTCAACCTTCTATGGAACTCGAGAGTCCCGAATGCGTAAAGCGCCTCGTCGCGTACGCGATTGGCCAGTTTGCTAATCGGCTCAACGAGAAGATTCGCGATGCTGGTGGTATCGCGAGTGGAGCCGCCGAACTCTGGGCGAAAAGCCTGCGTCCGTTCGAAGAACGCCGACTCGAAGGGCGCATGGTTTTATCGAGCTCAACGTTACGACATCTCGAGATTTTCGAAACGAACCGCGGAGAAAAACAAGGTTCACTGATCAACGCCATTGATCAGACGAAAACGAGCGGCGGAGCAAGACTGTTGAAGTCATGGCTGCAATTTCCGCTGAACGATCGAGCTGCGATCGAGGCACGTCTTGACCGCGTTGAAGAGTGGGCGGCGAAAGATCTTCCACGGAAGAATCTTCGGCAGGCGCTTAGTGGTGTCGGCGATTTGCCAAGACGCCTTGGAAAAATCAATCAGCCGTCGCGCGGACCTCGCGACCTCGTGTCACTTGGGCAGTCACTTGAAGCGGGACTCAAAGCTTGGCATGAAGCGAGTCGCGTCGACGCGGTTTCGACCGAGGAAATTGCAAAGGTCATCCGCGAGATCGACCGAGTCATCGTTGATGAACCGCCCGTATTTGTTCGTCAGGGTGGCGCAATTAAGGTCGGCGCTAATCATGTTCTCGATGAGCTGATTATGCTTTCGACGGATGCGAGTCGTTTAGTTTTGGAACTCGAAAATCGCGAGAAGGAATTAACTGGAATTTCGTCACTTAAAGTTCGCTACAACAATATTTTCGGCTATTCGATCGAGATCACGAATACACACCGCGACCGCGTGCCTAAGGATCGCTACGACCGAAAGCAGACGCTCGCAAATGCCGAACGGTATACGACTCCGGAACTCGCGGAACTTGAGCGAAGAGTACTTTCGGCTCAAGAAAAACGTCTGAAGCTTGAAGAAGAAGAATTCGGAAGGCTCGTGCAGTTTGTGCTTTCGCATTCGCATGCGCTTATGCGTTTTGCTTTTGCCTTAGCTGAACTTGATGTTGTGTCGTCGCTGGCGCATCTCGCGAATGAATACCGTTACATAAGACCTCGATTCAGAAAGTCTTCAGAAAGTGTTCAGCTGAAACTTTTAGGTTCGCGACATCCTGTGGTCGAACAGTCATTACTAAAACCGTTTGTTGCGAACGACATCGTATTGCGCCAAGGCGGTTGCATATTGCTAACGGGTCCGAACATGGCGGGAAAATCGACGCTGATGCGCCAAGCCGCCATCACGGTTGTCATGGCACAGATGGGAAGTTTCGTTCCGGCACGCGAAGCGAGCCTGTCGCTGCTCGATCGCGTTGCAACGCGAATCGGGGCGAGCGACTTTTTAAGTGAGGGTCTCTCGACCTTCATGGTTGAAATGAAAGAGACGGCTGAACTTTTATCGCAGGCAAATGACCGCACGCTTGTTGTACTTGATGAAATTGGCCGGGGTACTTCGACGTTCGATGGACTCAGTATTGCTCAAGCGATTCTCGAACATTTGCTTAGTGAAAAACGCTGTTTAACTTTGTTTGCGACCCACTATCATGAGCTCACGAAGCTCGAAGCCGGATATGATCGAATTAAAAACTGTCACATGGCTATTATTGAAAAAGATGGCGTGATTATTTTCTTGCATCGCTTACTTGAAGGTGCGGCGGGACAGTCATATGGGATTCACGTCGCTCGACTCGCGGGCCTTCCGCTAAAGGTGACCGAGCGTGCTCAAGAAATATTGAGCGAGGTCGAGGGCACGATAACGGCAAATATACAGCAGGCACCGCCAACCGACGCAAGCTCCGTCGGGCATCCGGTGACTGCCGATGGACGTTCGCGTCGGGCCGCGATTCGACCGTCCGAACATCCACAGCTGAACATGTTTGCTCAACCATCCGCGATCGACGCGAAAACGCTGTCAAACGAGCGCATTTTAACAGAGATTCGTGAGTTTAACGTCAATCACTCGACTCCAATCGAAGCGTTGGGCAAGATCTCGGTGTGGATACAAGAACTTCAAAGCTAGTCAAACCGCGCGCACGTTTTGTTTTGCCAGAAGATGAACTTTTCGCGTTAGCGGCGATGTATCTGAAGCCCCCGGCCCAGGCGCCTGATGGACACGAAGAGGACGCAAGTGGCCTCGAGATTTTGCATTTCGAAGTTGCTCTTGAGCGAGCTCTCATTTCTCG
>JAYSST010000712.1:0-1048 GCA_043720435.1 Bdellovibrionales bacterium | reverse complement strand
CCGAAATCTGCAGCGTCGGATCTGAAACCGTGTTTGTACCATGGGCAGGTATTGCGATGAAGGTCGTGGCTGCAATCAATACTCCAACCAGTTTCGCGAGAAAAAGCGCTGGTGATTTAGTCATAAAAGGCCTTTCGAAAATCGCGATGCAACTGCTTGTCGCCGTATTCGTCTTTCGCATCCGAGATCTCGGTTTCGCTATAGCCGCTGCGCACGTCCAATAGCTCGAGTATGCGTTCTGACCTTTGTGCGAAGTCGATGCGCCAAGTTTTGAATGCAATCGTATGGGGTTGGCTCTTGGTCATCGCGATGACGAGTCGTTTTCGGTCGCGGTCAAACGGCTGGAACGCGAGTTGTTCTGAAATGAAATTTTCAAGTCTCGATTCACCATGTTCTTCGATCCATTTAATCTTGGTCGCAAAACCAGGCGTTTCGATAAGCTCGTACTGCGATTCCTGCACGCTATCCACCCAGCCCGCTTTTGCTTGCGGAAAAGAATCTGCGGCCGGGATATACGGTTTGATATCGTAGATCGGTGTTCCCTCGAGCAAATCGTGTTCAGAGATCTCGACACGACGGCCGCTGACCGATTCTATTTTTACACAAGAGAGACCAAGTCCATTCGGTCGGTGCGGTGACCTGGTCGCGAAGAGACCACGCTTCGAACCATCGCCACGCGGCGGTCGAACTTGGGGGTTCCATCCAGGGCTGCGATCGAATCCAAATACGACCCATGCGCGGTCGAAGCCATCTAGATCAGAGAGTGCTTGTTCGAAGTTAGACGGACGGCCTTGGAATCTTGGTTCGAGTTCAATGTGCGCAGACGACTTTCCGCCAAGCGATGATGCGTAAGCGCCCTGGCGCGGTGCAATCTGCGGGTCTGTGAAGCCGCCGCGTAGAAATCCGATCGGCGCAACCGCGGCCGCACCCTCGCTTTCACTTCGCCACGCGGCCGCAGCGATACCGAAGGCTATTCCGACATTGAGCGAATTCTTTTGTCCAGTTGTCGTGATGCGAACAATCGAATCGCAGAGATCGAGAGTTTGAG
>JAYSST010000711.1:0-2618 GCA_043720435.1 Bdellovibrionales bacterium | reverse complement strand
CACTGACGCCGGCAAGCGGTCCATCTGGCAAACACCAGCACGCGTGCCTCCATCCAGCGATGGAAATACGACTTAACGAAGGACGAGTCTAATGACGCATCCGTTAATTCAAGTTCGTGACCTGACCAAGTCGTTTCCGATCAAAGGTGGTTTGCTCGGCCGTGAAGTCGCAAGCGTCAAAGCCGTTCAGGGTGTGAATCTTTCGATTCGCAAAGGTGAAACTCTCGGCCTCGTCGGTGAATCCGGTTGCGGTAAGTCGACTCTCGGTCGCGCGATCATTCGCCTGATCGAACCAACGAGCGGACAAATCCTACTCGACGGAAAAGATATTACGAAGACTACAGGCGAAGAACTGCGCGCGCTCCGTCGTCGCGTTCAAATCATTTTTCAAGATCCTTACGCGAGTTTGAATCCACGGATGACCGTGGGAGCAATCATCGCGGAACCTCTCGACATCCATAAGTTGTTTAACTCCCGCAAGGACCGCGAAGATCGCGTGAAGCAGTTGTTAGAAACCGTGGGTCTTCGTCCCGAGCACATCAACCGTTACCCGCACGAGTTTTCCGGCGGACAACGTCAGCGGATCGGAATCGCCCGCGCCCTCGCGGTCGACCCAGAGTTTATCGTTTGCGACGAGCCCGTCTCGGCTCTCGACGTTTCAATTCAGGCGCAGGTCATCAACCTGCTGATGGATCTTCAGCAAAAGCTTGGTCTCACTTACCTGTTCATTGCTCACGATCTAAAAGTCGTCGAACACATCTCGAATCGTGTTGCGGTTATGTATCTCGGACGAATCGTTGAACTTGCCGAAGCTGAAGAACTTTACCGCAATCCAAGTCACCCCTACACGAAAGCATTGTTGTCGGCGATTCCAGTTCCGGATCCACGCAAACGCGAAGGCCGCGTGATCTTGACCGGAGACGTTCCTTCGCCCATTCGCCCTCCGACAGGTTGTCACTTTCACCCGCGCTGCCCGATCGCAGTCGAAAACTGCCGAGCCGAAGTACCGCAGCTGAAAGAAACCCGGCCCGATCACTTTACATCGTGCTTGCGAGTTCCGCCGTTGGGTGCAACGACCGAAAGCATGGCTAAACCACCGTCACTATGAAGCGTTGGCAAAAAATAACGGTCATCATGCTTGCGTCGGTCGCCGTTGTTTCTGCTCTTGGAATTGTCGCACTCTTATCAATATTGCCCGATCCATCCGCCTACGTGCGAGCCCGCGCTTCCAACTCTATTCCGGTCGCACAACCGGAATCTTCTCGTACGTCCGTCTCGAAAACCACGTTACCGGCCCCGAGTATCGCGCTGAAAACAGAAACTCCGCCGACTGCGATCGACGAACAGGACCCAGCTGTAGAAAGAAAACGCCTCGTCACCGACGCGTTTATGGTTCGTTATTTATCGGATGATCGGATTCAGTCGCGCGTTTGTGACAATTTGCATTCATCACCCGCTCCGTTCAAATCCGCGGAAGAGTTCGGGAAACAAATTGAAAGCTCGCTTCTCGGAAAGTCGCAGCGATCAGCAGCGGCCGAGGCTGTTATGTTGCCTGTCGAGTACGCTTTGAAGAACGAAGCTGTGCGCGAATTGGTTCGCACCGCGCAGGACGCCGCCGCTCACGGCGATACAGGATTTTTGAAGAAGGCGCAATTCTACACTCTCGCCGCAAAAGCCACCGCGTCAGTTCTTGGATCTCGTGAAGAGCTTGAAGCGATTTCCGATAGCGCTTATCGCCTCTACGCCATCAGTCGCGCGACCGCGCTGAAGCCTGAAATTCTCGATGATCCAGACCTAGGCGATCTGTGCCGTGGTTTCGAACAGTCTGCGGTCGACGGCATAACGCGAGATCAAAGTTATGATCGCGATCGGCTCTCGCGATTGCTTCAGCGACACGGCGTTTCGAACGAATCCATCGGCTATGATCCGAACGAAGAGACCACCGTTCGCATTGTTCAACAAGACGGTAACTTTCAGCTGAAGCTTCCCTGGCTCAAACACGTCTTCCGTCAGTAGGTATGGAGCTAGCCCCGACGCTGGCGTCAAAGTGAAGTCGGTGCTACTTTAAAAACATGATTCAATATCTCGTAATTGCAGGATTGATTGTTAGTGGCTGTGGCTCGATTCCGCACGTTCCCGAACTCAAGCAGAACACCGAAAGTGCACCGCTTGTTGGCCCGATGGCCGAGACCGCTACTTTTTCTCGACACATTTCGATCACGACATGTGCGGCCGATGGCCAATGCTTCGGTCCGATGAAGAAAGACATAAAGAACACCCGTGCATCTGTGTCGATGGATCCGTTCTCAAGACTCGATCAACGCGGTCTTGAAGGTATCGATCAGTACAGCATTCGCGAAGAAGGCTATGAGTTTCGAAGCGAGATTAGAGTGAAGAAATTCGAAGGCGAACTGGGTTACGAGATCACGATGCATCTACACTCAGGGAAATCACTGACCCGCAAACCCGCGACCCGAGTTATTACGGTTCCCGACATGTTATCGTTCCGGAAGACGGCCGTGATCGACGAGCCGATCGCATTTAAGGGCGGGACACTTCAAGCGAGACTCGTCATTGGCCCCGCAAAAGTTTCAGCGAAATAGAAGAAGCTAGTTCTC
>JAYSST010000710.1:0-2619 GCA_043720435.1 Bdellovibrionales bacterium | reverse complement strand
TTGATTTTGGACGTTCGTGGGCATCGAAGCAGTTAATCTCAACAATGATCGGCGATGGGTTGAGTGCAACTTTGTCGCTCACAGCTCCTGCTTTTTTTGCATCGATAGTTTTTTGCATTGGACTCGCCTTGTTTGCCGTTTGGGGACGAGGAACCGTGCTCGACCGGGGAACGGTTGTCGTCTGCCTTGCGCTATTAAGTGTGAGTTCGCTCGTCTACATTCTTGGTCTTCAGTATATGCTCGCGTTCAAGGGTGGCATCTTTCACATCTCGGGATGGGATCCCTCGTGGACCGGTCGTTGGGAATATCTTTATTTGCCGTGGATTATTCTTTTTGTGTTGAGCCTCGGCCCCAACATTTTGATTTATCGCACGGTCATTCTGGACGAAGCTTTTCAAGATTACGTTCGGACCGCGCGGGCGAAGGGCCTGTCTGAAAAAACCGTTTACGTAAAACACATTTTGAAAAACGCGATGATCCCGATCATCACTGTCATTGTCATCGAGATGCCGTTTTTGATCACAGGCTCGGTGCTGATCGAAAACTTCTTCGGAATTCCCGGCCTTGGCGGAACGCTGATCAAAGCTCTTAACGATTCCGATTTCCCGACGATTAAAGCATTCACCGTAATTTCGGCGATGGTTTACATGATCTTCAACCTCTTGGCTGACGTGCTATATAGCGTCGTCGATCCACGCGTAAAACTTGGTTAAGGAAGGATCCGATATGAGTTCATCTGGTACTTCTCAAACCGCTGCCGTTGCTTCAGCTTCGGTCGACACCGCAGCCAACACAGCTGCCGAGAAACGTCGCGAACGCGATCGGAATTCTTTGTGGTGGGACGCGTTCCGCCGCTTCAAAAAGAACCGCGTCGGAGTCATCTCGTTCTTCGTAATCATGGTTTACATCATCGTCGGGATCCTGGCTGCGATCGGTGTTTTGTATCCAAACGCACAAGTTCCAAACCAGGTTGAGGCTTACACAGCCTTTTCGTGGGCGCATCCGTTCGGCTCAGACATTTTCGGTCGCGATATTCTGGGGCGAGCGATCCACGGAATCACTACCGCCATTTCGATCGGGCTGCTCGCTTCGACGCTTTCGCTGGTGATTGGACTGGTGCTAGGCGCCTTCTCGGGATACTTCGGCGGTAAAGTCGACGGCCTCATCGTCTGGCTCTATACGACCGTCGACTCGATCCCGTACATTTTGTTGATTCCTTCGCTTACGTTCGTATTGGGACGAGGACTGATCAACGTTTTCATTGCGGTCGGTCTTACAAGCTGGGTGACGACAGCTCGCCTCGTGCGTGGCGAGTTCTTTAAACACAAGAACCGGGACTATGTGATGGCGGCTCATGCTCTGGGCGCTGGACATAACCGAAAGATCTTCGGCCACATTTTACCGAACGTTGCGCATATTGCCTTCGTACAGTTCGGTCTCGGCTTCGTTGCTGCGATCAAAATCGAAGTCATCTTGAGCTACCTGGGACTCGGTGTGGATCCAAGCCAGCCAAGCTGGGGTCTGATGATCGACGACGCGAAGAATGAACTTGCTCGTCCCTACTGGGGAAACCTGATGGCAGCGACGTTGTTTATGTTCGGTCTCATACTTTCGTTCAATCTCTTCAATGACGCATTGAGAGAGGCTCTAGATCCGAAAATGAAGAACAAATAGTTGTTTGAAGCTATAAAGGACACACGTGGCGACGCTACTCGAAGTTAAAAATCTGAAGACCGGTTTCAAGACCGACGACGGTCATTTCCTAGCTGTCGACGATATCTCGTTCAAACTCGAAGCGGGTAAAACGCTCGGCATCGTCGGAGAATCCGGCTGCGGTAAATCGGTCACAGCGCTCTCGATCATGCGCCTGATTCCAAACCCGCCCGGCAAGATTGAGGGCGGAGAAATTCTTTTCGATGGCGAAAACCTGCTGAAGTTGTCGGACGAAGACATGCGCCAGATTCGCGGCGACGACATCGCGATGATTTTTCAAGAGCCGATGACTTCGCTCAACCCCGTTTTCACCATCGGCAATCAAATTAGCGAAGCGATTGAACTTCACCAAAAGGGTCTTTCAAACGCGCAGATTCGCGAGAAGACTATTGAGATGCTGAAGCTCGTGGGAATTCCAGAGCCAGGCAAGCGCGTCGACGATTATCCACACCAACTCTCGGGCGGTATGCGCCAACGGGTGATGATCGCGATGGCGTTGTCTTGCAACCCACGGTTACTCATCGCAGACGAGCCGACGACAGCGCTCGACGTGACCATTCAGGCGCAGATCTTAGATCTCGTCCGCAAACTTCAAAAAGATTTTAACGCTTCGATGATCTTGATTACGCACGACCTCGGCGTTGTTGCGGAAACTTGCGATGATGTTGCAGTTATGTATGCCGGTAAAATCGTCGAGTACGGTTCTGTTGCAGACATTTTTTATCGACCGAAGCACCGTTACACTCAGGGTCTGTTAAATTCGATTCCGCATTTTGAAACGGGACACCGCTTAAAGCGACTCGAAACAATTCCGGGCCTCGTTCCGTCGATGTTCAATCTTCCAAAGGGCTGCCGTTTTCAAGATCGTTGCCGATTTAAACAAGAGGACTGCAAGGTCGCTCAGCC
>JAYSST010000709.1:0-1049 GCA_043720435.1 Bdellovibrionales bacterium | reverse complement strand
GGCCGTAATCAAGCGCGAAAACAATCGCAGACCGCGCGAAAGGAAGCCACGTTGATGGGGAAGCTTTGAGACTTCGATGTCGTTCGAGATAACTCATTTCTCCGTGATAACCGAGAGCGAGCCACTGGTCGTAGAAGTCCATCGAAAGTGGCCGCTCGAGTTTTGCAACGCCGAATCGCTTCCCGAACGCTGGCAACCACGTTTCAAGGTCGCTTGCTCGAATTTTATTCGATGTGGACACTACCAACGGATCCGCCTTAGCCTTCATTAAGAATGTCGAACGATCAAAACAGTAAACCTGAAAACACCACCGAGCGTGCTCCTGACACCTTTTTGAAGGTGCTTGAGGGGCATCGTCAATGGCTGTCTGTGAAAGCGGTTTGTGAGCGACTAAATTCTGCCGGGTTTGATGCTGTTCTCGCCGGAGGCTGTGTTCGGGACGCGCTGCTTGGCGTTCAACCTAAAGACTTTGATGTCGCAACCAGTGCGACTCCGGATGATGTTGAAGCCACGTTCGAGAAAACCATAGCGGTGGGTAAAACATTTGGCGTTATCGTCGTACCGCTCGAAAGCGGCGAGTCCATCGAAATTGCGACGTACCGTCGCGATGGCGATTATCAAGACGGGCGCAGGCCAAGCGGAGTCATCTTCAGCGATAGAAAAGAAGATGCGAAGCGCCGAGATTTTACCGTGAACGCACTGTTTTATGATCCGATTCAAAACGTCATCATCGACTATACGAATGGCCGTGAAGACATTCAGAAAAAGATTTTACGCGTGGTTGGAGATCCCGGCCTTCGCTTCAAAGAAGACAAGCTTCGCCTGCTGCGCGCCGTTCGCTTTCGGGGACAACTGGGATTTGAAATCGAAAAAGAAACAGAAGCGGCCATTCGCGGCTTCGCGAAGGAGCTTTCGGTTGTCAGTCGCGAGCGCATTCGTGACGAAGTTGATAAAATTTTATTGGCTCGATTTCCCGATCGAAGCTTTGAAGTGATGAGTCGACTTGGTTTGGCCGAGACCGTGTTCGCCGATTGGTCGTCGCTCGTTCT
>JAYSST010000708.1:0-2619 GCA_043720435.1 Bdellovibrionales bacterium | reverse complement strand
AGTTTTTGACGGCGAAGCTGACTGGACACAAGTTCAATTCGGATCGCGACATTTCGCTCGAGCCGTTAGCCGGCGTCGGAACCAGTTCTGCCAGCGTTGGTGAGGACCCGAATTTACGCTGAAAAACTGACGCGTTTCTGCTAGAGCTTGGGAACGTGAAATACACTTCGTTCTTCCCGACCTATATTTATCAGGCAAGGCTTTTAGCCCCACGCTTGGGAAACGCTCTTCGCCGCGAGATCAGCCGCGAGACCGCGATCATTAAAAAGATCGACGACCTCGGCATTGAGTGGTCGGAAAAATATTATGCTCAGGGATTCACGTCTTACGGTTCGATGGACAAACTCCATCAATCCTCGCCAACCTTTTCGGAACTCGAAAAAGCGATCGATGCTCACGTATCGAAATTCGCCCGCAAGCAGAATTGGGATCTTGATGGTGGCAGACTCAAAATGTCCACCTGCTGGGTTAACGTCATGCCAGCTGGCGCCGCGCACAGCTTGCACCTTCATCCGTTGTCCGTCGTTAGCGGAACCTTCTATGTAAAGACTCCGCGAGGCTCGAGCCCGATTAAGTTTGAAGACCCGCGAATGGACAAGTTCATGGCACAACCGCCGCGAACGTCATCATCGAAACTGCACCCCTTCGCATCGATCGATCCGCGCGAAGGCGAAATAATTTTGTTTGAGAGCTGGCTTCGGCACGAAGTTCCACGCATGGGTAAAGCCATGAAGCAAGACCGTGTGTCAGTGAGTTTCAATTACGACTGGGTCTGAAGGGCCGGCTGGTACCGCGGCCGGAACCAAAGACATTGGTACCGCGGAAGTGATCAGCGTCGAGGCCGAATCGACCTTCACCAATCCGACTTGCTCGAGCAGAAATCGACTTGCGACGGCCGAGATCGACAACACAGTTTCCGCGTGCACTCGAATCATTTCAACCCAGTCTTCCGACGCAACTTCTGCGTTCTCCGGAAAGCCCAGCTGTTTTTTTACTTCGCGCCGAGAATTTGGAAGTACATAACGTGCACCCGAGAGTTCTTGTACTTCACGCTCAAGCAAAAGGCCTTCATCTTCATCGATCTGGTCGAGCAAGACGGCGTCCTCAACGCGGCTACTAACGACAACCGACGTGCGATCGAGTGGGCGCAGCGGTTCCGAATCGATAAAAATGATGGCGTCGTCGCCCACATCGAGGAATTCGATAGCTCGCGCCTTCGCGAACGCTGGGCAGATTTCATTTAACGCGAGATCTTTGAATACGCATGTCACAGTCTCAGCCTGTGACGGCGAAGCCGACAAGGTGCCAAGAACGAGCACGGTCGCAATACCAAAGATGAAATTTCGAGCTGTACGATTCAACATGAGCACTTCCTGCCCCGATCTCATTACAAAGATCGTACAAGGTTGGCCACCCAGCTAAATTCAGCCTTTTCACCGCCAGAAATTCCTGAAGGCCATTTCGCGAGGAGTGACCGAGATTTGTACAGCACTTTGCAAAACCTACCGCAGCGGAAATTTCAAGCTCTGGTGCCGCCCTGGGGCACAATTTAAGGGAATTCCCAAGGTGTGAAACGCCTGTTTCAATTTCCATCGATCCTAGGATTCTAAACTTTGAATAAACGCTGGTCCGAACCCTGCTATAGGGTTTCGCATGAAATCCATTTTGCTCCGTTTTGCCATGACGACCGCTCTTCTATTTGTGGGCCTCGAAGCTCACGCTGCTTACCTTTTCGTTCCGTTCAAGAATGTGACGATCGACACTTCGATTCGCACGCACTTTGTGATTTCAAGTAAAGGTAACGACCTCGGATACGGTCCACAGTTATCGGGACTGACTAAAGCGAAGAAATTGAGCGAAGTTTATCCGAACGATCAGGTCGTTCTGTTGTTTCCGGAAGAGAATGCTCAAAACTTGCGATGGCTGCACCGCTCGGGATTAAACGCGGCTCGCAGAGTCGACGCTTTGCTCGACACGAAGAAACTCTTCGAGGAGCTTTCGGCGTATACACAGATCGTTTCGATTCATACGTATGGCCACAGCGCGATTCCGGAAGGCGTTTTTCTTGATGCTGTCGGCAAAAAAGACATTCGCTGGTATCCAAATTTGAAGGGTCCAGAAAAACTCGTCGGGCGTTTCACGAGTGACGCTCATGTTACGCTACACGGCTGCAACCTCGGCCACTCGATGGCTCCAATGTTATCGCGCCTCTGGAAAATTCCAGTTGCCGGAGCATTGACCGGTACAAATTTCGAAGTGCTGATGCCGAACGGAAGTTTTGCTCCACTCGGTCCAGAAAAAGGATGGGCAAAAACAAGTGGCGGAATTTATCGCGAAGACGGTACGTGCATCCGCGGCTGCGTTCGCATGCGCCCGGCGAACGCTATTTACGACGGCAAATACGGAAAGTACCGACAGGGTCTTCCGTTCTACAAATTTTTCTGCTCTGGGATTTCTGAAGAAGAATGTCTGAAGGGTATGGCTCGTTCATTGATGTCATCGGTCACCGCACACGCTGTGCCGGCGAATCCGACGCTTGAACAATACGCGCAAGCCGCTCGCGAGTGGATTTGCCCTGTTCGTGATAATCCTGCTTATCAGAAACAGTGCGAATCGCAG
>JAYSST010000707.1:0-6558 GCA_043720435.1 Bdellovibrionales bacterium | reverse complement strand
CGAGGGCCATATCGAGCAAGTCGCGCAGACGAAGTTGCCCGAAAATAAAATGAAGATTATCCCAGATTGATTCCACTAATTAAAATTTACGCTGGAGCCGGTTTGCTGAACGGATTTGGAGTACCGCCGGCAAGTTCCGCTTCCTCTTTGTCTTCTTTGTCTTTCATCTCTTTCGCTGCGAGATCGAGTTCGACTTTCAGACCCGCACCCTTATCGCTGCGATCGCGCTTCAAGTCTTCCCAAGTCGAACCTTTAATGAGGCGCTCGACTTCAGCACCATCGATCGTCTCGAGCTCAAGCAGCGCCTGCGCCATTCGCTCAAGCGCCGGAGCATTGTCTCGCAAAATCTGCTTTGCGCGCTCGTAACCATTGTTCACGATGCGGTACACTTCCTTGTCGATCTCTTCCGCCTTCGCATCCGAATACTCACGCTGCCCGCCCTGCTGCATACCCAAGAACACCGGGCCTTCGCTTTTTTCATAGGCGAGAGGGCCGAGGTTCGACATACCCCATTCGGTGACCATGCGACGTGCGATCTCGGTCGCGCGTGCGATGTCATTGCCTGCTCCGGTCGTGTAGTCCGTGAATATCAATTCTTCTGCCGAACGACCGCCGAACAAAACGGCAATCTCACCTTCGGCTTGTGACTTCGAGAAACTCAAACGATCTTTTTCTGGAAGCATCATCGTGAGTCCCAACGCCATTCCGCGCGGGATGATGGTCACCTTGTGAATTGGATCCGTTTTCGGAACCATTCGATTGACCAGTGCGTGACCCGCTTCGTGGTACGCGGTGTTTTTCTTTTCTTCGTCCGAAATAACCATCGACTTTCGCTCGGCGCCCATCATGACCTTGTCGCGCGCGAATTCAAAATCTTCCATCGTCAATTTCGAGCGGTTAAGCCGAGCAGCATTGAGCGCCGCTTCGTTCACGAGG
Organism: Bdellovibrionales bacterium; assembly: GCA_043720435.1. Lineage (GTDB taxonomy): Bacteria > Bdellovibrionota > Bdellovibrionia > Bdellovibrionales > JAMPXM01. The sequence continues at coordinate 5,622 of JAYSST010000707.1, read as the reverse complement.
TTCTCGAGATCGGCTCCAGCAAAACCCGGTGTCCCGCGCGCCACGCGCTCGAGATCGACGTCACTTGCCATCGGTGTTTTTCGAGAGTGCACATCGAGAATTTTTCGGCGGCCTGCAACGTCAGGTTTGTTCACGACAACGCGACGATCGAATCTTCCCGGGCGAAGCAGTGCCGGATCCAAAACGTCTGGGCGGTTTGTCGCGGCAATCAGGATGACTCCTTCGCTTGATTCGAAGCCGTCCATCTCGACGAGCATTTGGTTCAGTGTTTGTTCGCGTTCATCATGACCGCCGCCCATGCCTGCGCCACGATGACGGCCGACCGCATCGATCTCATCGATGAAGATGATGCAAGGAGCATTACGTTTACCTTGTTCAAACAAATCGCGAACCCGCGAAGCACCGACACCGACAAACATTTCGACGAAGTCAGAACCCGAGATCGTGAAGAACGGAACACCCGCTTCGCCGGCAACAGCGCGAGCGAGCAATGTCTTGCCAGTTCCCGGAGGACCAACGAGCAACACGCCCTTCGGAATTCGTCCACCAAGCTTCGTAAACTTTTTCGGATCTTTTAAGAAGTGGACAATTTCAACGAGGTCGTCTTTCGCTTCCTCGACTCCCGCGACGTCCGCAAACGTCACCTTGTGTTTGTTCTCGGTCAAAACTTTGTGCTTAGACTTTCCGAAGCTCATCGCTTTACCGCCGCCCACTTGAATCTGGCGCATGATAAACATAAACATAACGACGATGAAAACAATCGGCAGCCAGTTGATCAACAAGGACTGCATCAACCCCGATGACTCTTCAGGCTCGTAATTCGGAATGATGTCGTTGTCTTGCATCAGCTTAAATCCGGCGTCGTCCGTGTTGCCGGCGATCTGGAAGAATTTGCCGCCCAACTCTTTTTCATGATCAGGCTTAATCTCACCGCGGATCTGTTTACTGGATTGATAGAAAGTGACTGAAACAACTTTCTTATCTTTCACGGCTTGAACGAGCTTCGTGTAGTTGAAGCCCGGAATCGATGTTTGTCGCCCGGCTGTATAAAGCTGAAAAAGGACGAAGAAAATAACAAGAAGGAACAGCCACAATGCCATCGCTTTTTGACCGGAACGCATATCAAATCCTCCGAACCCGCTGCACTTAATAGCGGGCTGCTACACTATGTACGATCTCAGCCTAACACGCGAAAGAGGCTCATCCAATCAGAGCTTGCGGTTCACGATTTGTAAAGCATAGGCCTGGACCGTAATGCGAATCGAAAATAGGACTAGTAAAATTGGAACAGTGCTTCAGCTTTTCCCTGGCGCAAGCCGAATCGTTGTTCCAACGAACCAGACTCGACCGCATAACTCAAAGCTGAGGCGCTTTTGAGGAGTGTCAATGCGCTTTAACATTTCATCGACGTGCGCTTTCGAGAAATTCCGAATACCAAGTTTGCTGATCCAGTTCGAAAGTGATTCCCTCCGCCGGCTGGCACTTAAATCCATCAGCGCCTGACGATTTAACTCGAGATGACCTATCTGATCGGCCGGCGCTAAACTAAGCGCAGAATCCTCCACGAATTCTGCTATCAATTCGAGTGATCTCGTCATGGCTGTTACCCCGCCGGGTCGCAGTTGCTCGATGAGCGGGATCAACTTTCTACGGACCGCATTGCGCAAATACCGAGCATTCGCGTTGGACGGGTCCGCAAGCCAACCTTTTCCTTTTTGCAGCCCTAGATAGGAGAGGTAACTTTCGATCTCGGCCCGCCGAAACTGAATGAGCGGTCGCCACAGAGTTTTTCCGGAAGCGGTAACAGACGTCGTTTTCATCGAGGTCAAGCCTTGCGCTCCCGTACCGCGCATCAGTCGAATGAGTCGCGTCTCGAAGAGGTCATCGGCGTGGTGCCCAAGCGCAATCAATTCGATTCCCGAATTTTCAGCAAACTGCTCCAGCGCTCGAAATCGACCTTCACGCATCGCCTCTTCCGATTCACCGGAGTCCCCACTCACCTGATTTCGCGTCGAAAATGTCAAACTGCGAAACGGATGCCCCAGCGAATCTGACAACCGTTCGACCAGCATCGCTGCGCGCTCTCTGTAACGAGCCGTCGCCTTCACATTCGATTTCCCATGATGGACATAAGCCACTTCGAGGTGAAAACCCCAGCGGTTTTGCAGACGTGACAGAATGTGCAGCATCGCCACCGAATCGGCGCCGCCGGAAACTGCAGCAAGAATTTTCGGTTTCGATTCCACCGGAAATGGCGGACTTCGAAAAACCACATACTCTGTTTTGTGAAGTTTTGTCTTCCGGTTGGGCATTTGCACCATTCAACCACGCAACGAATTCTCCGCACAATGGTGCCCGACCGCATGCGTAAGACATTGAGTTCTGAACTCCCCCGCTCTTCTCTAGGGCATGTTTAAAATAAGCTATCTGGTCCTAGCTGTTTTCGCAGTCATGATGACCCTTTCGGACGCCGTGAAAGCATCTGGCGAATTTCCAGCCAAAGTTCATTTCTTAGGTGATAACCATGTGTGCGGCGAGATGGCGAACGGTACAATCGCCTGCTCCGATTGGAAACTGAACAAAATCCAATCGCTCGACTCGGGGCTAACAACCATCGCTGACATCCGCGACGTTTACGTCAATTCGATGTCCGTTTGCGCAAGAGACACCGAAGGAGTCAAATGCACCTACGAAACGCCCTCACTTCCCATACGCGAACTTATCGAGAAATCCCGACCTCGCTCGGTCAGCCTAGGTACTTACAGCGCCTGCGGTGTTGAAGCGAACGGAACACTTCATTGCCTTGTTCCCGAATGGTATTCGAGCGTACGAAAATCATTTCGCGAAAAACCGACTGTCGCGATTGGCGCAATGGCCCATGGTTACGAACGAGTCTGCTGGGTTGATGGCGATAGTGTCGTGTGTCGCAGCTCTGGTTCAAAAGATGTGGCCAGGGTGTCTTTCAAAAATGCATTCGAAATCGCAATGCCGGGGCGGCTGTGTGCACGAAATTCGACCGAAGCAAAATGTTGGCAGCCTAGCGGCGAACTCGTGCTCTCCGAGGATTTCCTCACAGCGAAAAAATGGTTAACCGACGAGGCAAACAGTCTCTGTGCTTTGACCGCAGACGAGAGATTCGTCTGTGTCGATTGGGCGACGGGAACACCCGAACCTGCTGCGGCGAAACAAATCCCGCCGAAGTTTTCGACGCCGCTGAGCGGACTCACCGATATCTGGATGGCGACTTACGGACCAAATTGCGGTGTTTTTGGACAAACGCCTCTCGCGGTTTGCTGGGATTTTTGGACGAGCACCGCCTTTGACATTCAATTTTCCGACGACATCGCCGGACTCGCCGGCCAAATGGGTCATACCGTTTGCGCTTTGCTCAAATCCGGAAAACTGGAATGCAGATCCCGCGACGGCACGATGGCCTATCGGTTTTTACCGAAGGCTGGAAACTTGAGAGCGTTGCGATCTCAAGTTTCAGCATGTCGCTGGAATGAGGCTGGTGCTGTGTGCCTTGAAGCCCGCCCACTCGAGATTTTGACTGCGCTCAAAGCGTTCGAGAGCGATGACGAGTTCAAACACTTTTGCGCTATAGGAAAAGCGCCACTGGCGGCATCGGACAGCGTTCACTGCTCGATCGACGCGGCACCCGAAACCATTCCATTTGTGTTTTCCAAACCATTGGCCGTCAGTGTTGCGGCCGACAAGGCCTGCGCCATTGATTCAGGAAACATTCAGTGCTGGGGAAGCACCTACAACGGCGAGCCAAAGCCCATGGATTTTTCCGGCGCGACGCGCGTGGTGTTGGGCCGCGAACATGCGTGTGCCATCGATTCGTTTGGACTCGTATGCTGGGGGGATTTAGCAAAATATCGCCTCGAAATTCCGCGTGGCCTCGCTGATCCAGGTGCCGTTATCGACGTCGCGCTCGGGGCGCAAAGGACGTGCGCACTCCTCGCAAATCAGACCGTACAATGTTGGGGCGACATGACTGCATACAACGAATCTGAAACCGCAGGACTCACCGGAGTCACGTCGCTCATCGGATCGCGGCAACATGCCTTTTGTGCGCTCAATGCGACTGGATATCACTGCTGGGGCGGTGGATCCTTCTAAAGATAGTGGGTTTTCTGTGGAAAAGTGCATCGTGCACGAAAAGGACTTCGCCCTTTTGAACCCGTTTCGTACGGCCGTCCTGGCCGCGCGATCTTCAATTTAAATTAAAAAAGCCCCTGCTAATCCCGGCAATTTCTGTTGTGATTTTTTTGTCTAGAAAAAATTAACAAAAGGAATTTGCATGGACGCAAAGGCTCAAAATTATCTTCCCTATATTTTTCGATCTTTTCAAGGATTTCGCACAGTCGACGTTAAAGAATTTCGACCTCGACAGCACATGGAATTGATTCTGGAATCCGAACCGGATCGCGTGAAGCTCTGCAACGTATGCGGAAACAAACTAGGAGCTTGCCATGACCGATACTGGGTCCGCGCTAGGCATCTTCGAGCCTTCGGGTGGACCGTCACGGTGTGTTTTTTTCGGGAAAAGCGGCACTGCGATACCTGTCGCAAGGTTCGTAGCGAGTGGATCGACTGGATTTGTCCGACGTCACCACATATGACGATGGAACTTTCTTGGTGGATCAATCGACTAAGTGAAATCACGTCGGTGCTTCAGGTATCAAAACTCGAATCGATTGATAAAATGTCAGCTTACAAAGTCGACAAATACATTTTGCAGCGGCTGCTTCAAGGTTACGAGATACCATCGGTCACGCATATTTCGGTCGACGAGGTTTACGCCAGAAGCCCAGTTCAACAAAAGAAGGGTGAAACGCGCGATGACTTGTTTCTCACGGTGGTGGTGGATCAGCGGACGCACAAGGTGATCTGGGTTTCGCAGTCGAGACGTAAGGAAGCCTTAGATTCGTTTTTTGAAATCATTGGTCGCGAGGCTTGTAAGAAAATTCAAGTTGTCACTTGCGATCAACACAAAGGCTACGCCGAGAGCGTCGAACAATATTGCCCAGAGGCTGATCTCGTGTGGGACCGATTTCACTTGGTACAAAGTTTTAACGAGGCGCTAAACGACGAACGAAAACTCGAATGGGATAAGTACGGTGATCCAGAAACCGACGATCTCTTGGCTGGAAAATATCGATATATTTTTCTGACGAAAGCCGAGAATCGATCAAAACGCGACCGATGGCACATCAACGAAGTGATGAGTAAAAACCAGAAGCTCGCCAAACTTGAAATCATCAAAGAACAATTCCACAAAGCCTTCGACTGTACTTCCCGAGACGACGCCCAGCACATGTTAACCGAATGCTACGACTGGGCGCTCGAAGCCAAAGCGCATCTCGTAGCTAAATGGATCTGGTCGATTTTCGAGAGAAAAGAGTTCTTCAATTACTTCACCCACAAACTCACAAGCGGCGTTTCTGAGGGCATCAATCGCGCCATCAAGGGGCTCAAATGGCAAGCGTACGGCTACAAAGATATGGCGTATTTCGCTCTGAAGATTATGCAGAAATGCGGGTACTTAAACTCTCGATACGCACTCAAGTGGCTCTATACCCAAAACGAGTGACTCCACAAAAAGAAGAAAGAGGC
>JAYSST010000706.1:0-6558 GCA_043720435.1 Bdellovibrionales bacterium | reverse complement strand
GGCGAAAATCAAGCTTCGTCTGCCGATTGCGGAACATCGGCTCGGTCTGATTTTTCTATGGACTCCGAAAGTTGACATGAAAGCCTGGAGCATCGAGCAAGACTGTACTCTTTCAGAATGAGTCTGCCAGGTTAGCGTGCAGTGCGTTTGACAGTGCGTTTGCGCCCAACAGCCGTTTTTGGTCGAGTTTTTTTCGGAAGCGCTTTAAGCCCTGGCGCCACCATTCCCCACAGAGCGATACGTTCTCGCATCGTATACGGGTCCATCACCGAGATCTTTCGACGCGAGCCGCGTTGCATATCGCTTCCTTCTATCTTGCCTGATCGTTATCCTTGAATCCTCTTCAAAGGGTATCAAATGATTGAGCATAAGCGAAGCCCGAATGGCGATACTGACGAACTCCTGCAGGGAATCTACTGGAAAATAATTAAGGCCGACTTCAAGAATGTTCTGCGGCACCACGATAAATGGCAGAGCTATCTTCGCCACTTCAAAGGACAAAGACGGTGCGAGGCTCCCCGCTTTTTCTCGCAAAGCGAGTACGACGAGATCGGAACCAAATGCCGACTAGTACTTAAAAAATGTATGCAGGCCCCTTTCGAGGTTTTTGGCGATGATATTGAACGCATGAGCCGCGAACTCGGCCTGCCCGAGCTGCTGCTGCCCGAGGTCCGTTCGACAATTCACCGAGGCGCCGTGCAACCGCTCGCAAGGCCTGAAGTCCACTTCTCTAATGGTCAATGCGAGCTTTTAGAACAGAACATTAGTTCAACACTCGGCGGTTGGTCCCACCAATATATGATCGAGTATTTTCACGATCATCCGGTCATGCGAGAGCTTCAAAAAGAATTTCGACTCAAGGTCGGCTCTCTTTATACTGGACTCTCCAACTATATGGAGAAAGCTGGCTTTGCCGCAAAAAATGTCGCCTTGCTGGATGAGCCGATGAAAAAAGGGAAGGTCCCCGATATCGAGAACTTGCATTCGCTTCGGTATCTTAAAGAACGCGGAGTTTTTTATCACGATCCGTACATTGAAGGTCGCGACTTCAAAGTTAAGTCCGGTGGTGTTTACCTTGGCGACGAAAAAATCGACGTTCTCTATCGTGTCAACTTGGTAAAATTTCTGTTGCAACACAAACACATGCGAAAGTTGTTTCTCGCCGCTGCAGAAGGAAAAGTCGAGATGTTCAGCGATGCCTCCGAGATTTTATTCCTCGACAAGCAGATCATGGCGCTGCTTTCGGACCCCAAGCTGAATGGTTTTCTCAAGCCGGCAGAGAAAAAAATGTTGGACTCGTTTCTTCCATGGACCCGCCTTCTACGGTCTGGAACGACCGATTTCGACGGTGCCGAAATCGATATGGCAACATTGCTCCTGCGCCAACGACAAAAGTTCATTCTGAAACCTGGCTACGGGGTTTCTGGAATGGGTGTTACGATCGGCGCGCTGACAGCGCCTGTCGAGTGGAACCGAACGGTTCAAAGAGCGCTGAAAGACAAATGCTGGGTGGCCCAGACTGTTTTCTTCAGAAAGCCACACGTTTCGCCCGCGATTGTGAATCGAACCCTCGTGGAATATCACAACGTTTCAGTCGATGGCGCTTGGATCATCGATGACAAACATATCGGCATGCTCTGCTCGGTAAGAGGTTTCTACAGAAATTCAACGAAGCGCACTAAATTCCAACGATCGGCCGGAATCATTCCTGGATACATCGTAGAAAACGCGCCTTAAACTTTTCGTGAAACTTGAAGTAGTTCTGCGACCACACTGATCGCAATTTCAAATGGCTGATTGCTACCGATCGGCAGTCCGATGGGCGACCGAAGTTTTTCAACGAGCGTCGCTTTGATGCCGCGCTCGAGAAGGTCGTGACGCATTTTTCTAGCTTTGACGTCACTACCCATCACTCCGACATACTGAGCACCCGGATGCAGTTCAAAAATCTTTTGCAGAACGGGAAGATCGGTGGCGTGACCTTGGGTCATCACGACAAAATAACTATCGGCCTCAAAAGATGCAACCGAACTAGGCAAGTCGTCGGAAACGACGGACGTCAGTTTACGAGATGCCGGGAGGCGAGCGATCCATTCAGGGCGCGAGTCAATGCAGGTCACGTGAAAATCTAGATTAGCCAGTGTTCGAACAAGCGCTTGGGCGACGTGCCCTGCGCCGAAAAGTGCCACGTGCCGGCGTTTTGAATCGTGCGTCTCGAAAAGAAAAGTGACTTCACCACCGCAGGTCATACCGATGTCGGTCGTGAGGTTCCAAGTCACGACCTCCGGTTTGTACAGCCGCAGTTCTGGCGCGCCTTGCTTCAGTGTTAAATCGCTAGTTTTCTTTAAAAGCGCACGGGCATACTCGATGACCCGCGCTTCAATTTTGCCACCGCCGACAGTCCCCTGATGTAGTCCGTTTGCAGTAATGATCGCTTTAGCTCCGACGTCTTGGGGAACGTGCCCGCGGCAAGCAATCATCGTCGCGACAACAAACGCCGTCGCGCTCTCGGTCAGTTCACCTGCGGCTTGCCAGTGCGCGATCACGTTTTCTCCCAATGCGCAAACCGGTCAGGCAAGAGCACGCGTAAAATCTGTTCTTGCGTCGCCGGGAGTTCAAGGCGCGGGAACGGCTGCCTTCCTTTAATATGTCGATCGCGAATCGCGTCGTGAATGGCAGTCCAGACGCTGATGGCCGTAAGCAAGGGTGGTTCACCCGCCGCTTTTGTTCCACGAACGTTGGCAACGTTCTCGTTATTATTAATCAGGCTCACGTTGAAGACCCGCGGCGTATCTTGAATGCTCGGAATTTTGTAGGTGCTGGGTGAGTGCGATTTCAGCTCGCCCTGCTTTGTATAAAAAAGTTTTTCTGTCGTAACCCAACCCATCCCTTGGATGAATCCACCCGTCACTTGCCCGATATCGAGATCGTGATTTATGGGACGACCTAAATCCATTAACACATCCACTCGCAGAACTTTAACTTCCCCGGTGTCGATATTAACGCTGACTTCGCTGGCCGCTGCACCTTGAGTGTAATACAGAAAAGCGCGGCCTTCGCCAGTAAGTTTATTGAACGAGAGACCCGGAAATTTGTAGTGAGCATAGTCTGATAAAGAAATTCGATTGTGATACGCCTCGTTGACGAGAGCAGCGAACGAGATTTTTTGTTTCGGATCGCTCTCATGAAAAACTTGATCATCAGCAAACAGAATTCCGTGGTACGTGGCGACACCTGACGGCCAATCAACATCTTGGTTCGGATCGTCTTCGCGTTGGTCGAGCGCTCCGACCGTGATTTCAGCCTCTGTCCCAAGCGCCGCCGTATGCCGTGCCCAACGCGATTCGGGAATTTTCAAAACCTGTACAGCGAGTTCACTGAGGCGATACTTGATTTTGCGCGTCGCTAGTAAAGCGGCCGCACCATTGAGATCGGTACCGCTCGAGGCTGCGGTTGGCGACGTGTTTCCGTTTTTGTCTGTCGTCGTCGGCATCACTCGCACGTCGCTGCGTTTAAGCCCCAGTTCGCTGGCCACGAGCGCCGCAATCCGAGCATTTACGCCTTGACCCATCTCTGTAGCACCGGTCGAAAGCTGCAGACTGCCATCGCGGTGGACAATCACAAGGGCGTTCGCCTGATTTAAAAACCGCGTTGTAAATGAAATTCCAAACTTAACTGGGGTCACAGACAGTCCGCGGCGCAGTGGCGAACCGGTCTTCAATGAATTTAGATTTTCGGACTCTATTTCACGACGACGTCTCTTGTAGTCAGATTCCGCTTCTAATTTGGCAAAAATTTGCGGCAGAAAATTATTTTCAACCACCTGACCGTAGTGGGTCACATCCCGCCCGCCGTCTTTCGAATAACAATTGAGCTTACGAATATCGAGCGAGTCTTTTCCTAAAGCGTGGGCAATCTCCTCGATGATGCGTTCGATCGTCGCAACACCTTTTGGTCCGCCGAAACCGCGAAATGCGGTGTGCGGATGAACATTCAATCGGCAAACCTGACCCCGAACCCGCAAGTTCGGGATAAAATAAGCATTATCGATATGAAGCATGGCGCGCTCCATGATTGATGTCGAAAGGTCGGCATACGCCCCACCGTCAGAATATAGTTCTGCATCGAGCGCAAGAATTCGTCCGTCATTATCGAACCCGACACGATAATCGTTTTCAAATGGATTTCGTTTGCCCGTCATGATCATGTCATCGTCTTTCGTCAAAACGATGCGTGCGGGGCGATTCAGTTTAAATGCGACGAGCGCGGCGTAGGCTGCAAACGGCGCCGCTTGCGATTCCTTGCCCCCGAAGGCGCCACCCATCCGTTTGACGATGCAAACAACCTGGTTCAGCGGGATACCCAATGCATGCGCAACGACGTGTTGGGTCTCGGTCGGGTGTTGCGAAGATGAATGAACTTCGATTTGTCCGTCTTCTTTCGGGTAGGCCAGTGCCACTTGGCTTTCGAGATAAAAATGGTCGGCGCCGCGAATGACAACACGGCCCTCAAGTTTCTGCGGAGCCGAAGCGAGAGCTTTCTCAACCTCGCCGCGTTCAATTTTGCGTTCGCCAGCAATGAAAGATTTCGATTTTCGCGCCTGATCAATGCTTAAGATCGGATTGAGCTCTTCATATTCAATTTTGATGAGGTCGCGTGCGCGCCGAGCTGTTTCACGTGACTCGGCTGCGACGATGACGATTGCTTCGCCGACAAAGTTCACTTCCTCTTCGGCTAACAACGGTTGATCTTTAAAAATGGTTCCCCAAAGTTTTTGGTGAAAATCCCGGGCTGTAAAAATCCCGGCTACACCGGGAAGCGAACGCGAAGCTTTCGAATCGATCTTGCGAATTCGCGCGCGAGCTTTCGTGCTGTATGCGACTTCCACAAACAGCTCGTTCGTCATCTCGGGACGATCATCGATGAATTCGCTTCGACCAGAAACGTGCAAATGAGCCGAGTCATGCGCTTGTGAGGGCGTGTGCTTTGGCGTTTTCTGCATCACGCCTGCGCCCCGTTTGCTGCAGTGAAAAAACGGCGAAATATGTTTTCGACAAGGACGTGGCGAAAGGCAGATGATCCCCGTGCATCACTCAGCGGTGTCATTTCGCTATGCAATACTTCAATGGCTCGATCGATATTCTCTGCAGTAACTTCTTGTCCATTGAGCACGGCTTCCGTTTTTTTCAACCGCAGCGTGGTCGCAGCAACGCCACCCACCGCGACGCGAGCACTTTTGATTCTAATCTTTTTCGAATCCGTCCATTCAACGCGAATTGCGGTATTTACAGCCGAAATGTCGAGATCTTTGCGCTCTGAAACTTTTCTTAGAACGAGCGATTCATTTTTTGAAGAAATCGCGAAGCTGATCGATGCAATCACTTCGCCTTTTTTCAGCGCCGTCTTTCGATATCCCAAAAAGAATTTTTCAATGTCGATCGATCGTGCACCCGATGGACCCATCACTTCGACGACCGCATCCGATACCAACAAAAATGGAGGTGTGTCGGCGATCGGCGATGCGTTCGCAACGTTGCCAATGAGCGTCGCGATATTTTTAATTTGCGGCGACGCAAAGAGATCAAGAAACGTCGCTAGTTCGGGAATTAATTCTTGGGTTTCCCGACGAAGTTCGCTCAGCGTCACGCGGGCGCCAACCGAGAGTCGGTTCCCTTTCATTTTCTTCACTTCGTAAAGCTCAGGAATCAAATGCAGACTCACAACATTGGTCAAACGTTCGCGCCATTTATTGTGCGAAACACCAAGATCGGTGGCAGCACCGACGACTCTTGCCCGCGTTTTGCCAGCCAAAGCTTTCGCCGCTTTTGACAACGAAGTCGGCGCGGAAAATCTATAGATCTCGTCTTCGATGACGAGCCCTTCACAGACGACCTTGCGAAGGTCAGACTGCTGCGCCTTCGATGAAAAACGTTTCGCGACACTCTCGCAGTCTGAAAGATTAAACGACGTCGCGGCGTCAAGGATCGGTTGATACCCCGTGCAGCGACAGAGGTTTCCAGTCAGTGCATTTTTCGCATCGCGCTCAGAAATTACTGCGTTTCCCTTGCTGCACAATTTCTTCTCCACGAGACCTTGAAGCGCCATCACAAATCCAGGGGTACAAAAACCACACTGGCTGCCGTGACACGTCATCATGGATGTTTGCACCGGAGTCAGCTTGTCTCCATCAGCCATCGCATCGATGGTAACGAGGCTCGAACCATCCATCTGGGCGACCGTTACGATACAGGCGTTTATCGGCTTAAAATCTAATGAACCACCGAACGAGCGCAAAACTGTGCAGGCACCGCAATCCCCTTCGGCGCAAACGATCTTAGTGCCCGAAAGTCCCTTGGAATAACGAAGAAAGTCGGCCAGCATCATCTTCGCATGCAGGGCGCCGATCTCGAGTCGTTTTCCGTTCAGATAAATAACGGCGTTATTACGCATCAGAAAGAATTAACGGGCCGGAAGGCTTCTTGGCAAGGTCGGCCGCATGGTCTACCGTGGAAATACGAATGGTAAGCACACACGTTTTAGATACAAGTCGTGGTCTTC
>JAYSST010000705.1:0-1050 GCA_043720435.1 Bdellovibrionales bacterium | reverse complement strand
TCACATGGCCAAAGCTCCAAGCCGCATCGACGGCGTCGTCCCCCCGAATTGCGAAGGCGATGGCGGATCGGGACTTTGCGTCGGCCCGGCTAATGGGTGAGCGCTCGCTCGCTTGGCCGCAGCTGCGTCTCGGTCCGATGGTGAAGCTTGAAAGAAACGGTGTGCAGAATGAAAATCTGTATGGGCTTCGGTTGATGATGGATCTCCCCGTTTTTAATCAAAACGGCGCCGGACGCGCACACGCGACTGTAGCGGTTGCTCAATCAGAAACATTGATTCAACTGACCCGTGACGAAGAAACACACGAAAGAACAGAACAAGTAAAAGTTTACGCAAACGCGGTCGATGCGCTGAAAAATTCCCCGGCGGTCGATGCGATTCAAAAGGATTTTAATCGAAGTCAGGGTTTTGTCCGTCGAGGTTTAATTTCTGGATCTTTACTGATCGAACTTCATCGTCAGCGGTCTGAGTTGACCCGTAGTCGTAATGGTCGAGAACTTAAAGCGATCGAAGCGCTTTGGCTTATCCATAAATTTGATGGTCGCATTTTTACGGAGAAGCCATGAAAACAATTAAGTATCTCGCTCTGCTCGCATTTGTTTTTCCGTGTGCGGTCTTCGCCGCAGCAGAAGTTTCAACGCGATTCGGACCCGGCAAAGCGATTGAAGCTTTCTCGAAAGAAGAAGGTTTCAAGATGTCGCCAAAGGCGATGACAGCGCTTGGCGTGCGTTTCGAATCTGTCCGCGGCCCGGGGCCCTGGCGCCTTTCCAAATCAGCGTTGATCCGGATCAAACAATCCACGGGTGTGTATCGACGCCTCGAAGGTTGGATCTCGATGGTCTTAGTAAAAGTTGTCGCCCAAGAAAAAGAGTCGGTTTTGATTACATCAGTGGACCTCGAGCCAGAAGATGAAGTCGCAGCTGAGGGTGCTCAGTTTTTGAGGATGACCGATGCCGATCTCAATGCGGGCACCGTCGACACCTGTGCCCATTAACAAGAAGGAATCGAAGAAATGATTTCCAAATTAGTTCGAACCTCAATCCAATATCG
>JAYSST010000704.1:0-1051 GCA_043720435.1 Bdellovibrionales bacterium | reverse complement strand
CCATCTCGAATACTTTTTTGCCGTCGTCGAACGGCGATGATCGCGTCGGTTTTCACGAGGCCGTCGATCTGTTTATGGTCTCGTTCGGTTCCGGAATTATTTCGAAGAAAATGATTCGAGACGATGTACTCGCAAATTGTGAGCATCAAGATCTCAACTCGTCCGGTGTACCGCGTATCAAAGAAGCATGTTGGCGCAACCGTGTTCACGGCGGCTACCAGAACTTCTTCGAGAAGATGCCGACGTGGACTGCGATGTCGAAGGCGCGCTCGGGAGACGGCTGGGAACAGTTCTTCCGCGATCTTTTGAAAGCTTCACGAAAGGTGACGAATCCGTCGGGCCCGCTCGCGTCTGGCGAAATGGACCGCGTCGTTTCGATTCATCATTACATTGAAGCAGTTTTCTTGCGATTCGATACGAATCAAGATGGAAAGCTAACGATGTCTGAAGCGGACAAAGGCTATTATTTATTCCAGAAAATCTTGAAGGAAGCTTCCAAATTTTCCGATGATAGCGAAGTTCACGCGTTGTATGCGCACTTGCTGACCTTCGGAAAAGCACCCGAATCTTTTAGCGAAAAACTTTACTGGCTATGGTGGAAGAAAAATCCTCAGGAATGGGAAGCGCGAGTCGAAGCAGACCGCGAAACACTCACCACCATCTTCGGCAACTTAGCCAGTTACTTGTAGGAATTTGTTCCTACGAGTAACTTTTCGAGGAGTTCGCGAAGGGTTGCTTCGTCGTAGGGGCGCAAGAGGTAGTCTGTTGCGCCGACGCCAAAGGCGGATTTGCGATGGACGGGGTCCAAGTCTTCCGACACCACGACAATTGGGAAGTTCGAAAAGCCTTCGAGTTGGCGAATATCAAAAACAAGTTCGGTACCGGCAACAAGTTCGTTACCAGCAGCAGGTTTGGTACTAGTCTTTGCTCGCATCGATCGGCTGATGAAAACCGCGTGAAACGGCGCCTGACTTTTCGAGGTCAGAAAGCGCACGGCCTCGATGGAATCGGTCGCTTCTTCGATGCGACGAACGCCCATTCTTGTAAGGTA
>JAYSST010000703.1:0-6585 GCA_043720435.1 Bdellovibrionales bacterium | reverse complement strand
ATCCCGTCACTTACTTGAAAGTCTTCGATGCGATTCGCACACTGATGGCGACCCTGCCTGAAGCAAAACTTCGCGGTTACGCTGCCGGAACTTTCAGCCTCAACGTCGACGGCGGTCGCTGTCCTGTCTGCAAAGGACTTGGTGTCGAGGTCGTCGACATGATGTTCATGGACGACGTTTCCCTTGTTTGCGATGCGTGCGACGGTCGTAAATATCGACGCGAAATTCTCGACCTGAAATACAAAGATAAGAACATTTTCGAGATTCTCAATATGACCGTCGACCAAGCGCTCGAATTTTTCGTCGCCTTCCCGAATATTCGAAAGCCACTGATCTTTTTGCGCGAAGTCGGTCTTGGTTACATTCGGCTTGGTCAGAGTGCCAACACCCTTAGCGGCGGTGAATCGCAGCGACTTAAGATAGCGCGCGAGTTTGTCGGAACTCAGCAAAAAAACACACTGTACATTCTCGACGAACCGACGACTGGTCTGCACTTCCGTGAGATCGAGATGTTGATGCGGGTCCTTCACAAACTTGTCGAGGCCGGCGGCAGCGTGATATTGATCGAGCACAATCTCGATGTAATTCGGTCGAGTGACTGGATCATTGACCTCGGGCCGGACGCCGGTGCCGCTGGGGGCGAAGTCGTTGCGCAGGGGACTCCAGCCGACATTATGAAAGCTCCAAAGAGTTTAACGGGCCGGTACCTAAGAAAATATCTCGAACCTGCGACAAAAACGGCCGGCAAGTCGGAGGCGCGTACTTGAAACAAATTATTCAGAGCCTGCAAAGACTTTGGCCGCTGATCCTTCCCTATAAAGGGAAGCTCGTCGCGGTGTTTTTTTTCGGACTGGTCATCAGCGCGTGCAATGTCGGCCAAACCGCTCTCGTGAAAATTCTGTTCGGCGAGGTTCTTGAGAAGCGTCACGAAATTGTACCCATTTGGGGTTACGAATTTTCTGCGTGGCATCTTCCGTTTTTGTTTCCCCTTCTTTATCTGATTTGGGGGGCGGCTCGATACGTTCATTACATGATCTTGCTGATGGTCAACGAGCGCGTGATTGCGGACGTCCGCGTTCGAGTTGTCGATCAAGCGCTGCGACTGAATCTCGGTTTCCACGCAAAACTTGAAAGCGGATCCGGCGGCCTTATGAGCCGAATCCTCAATGACACAAGTATTTTGCATATTGGCCTCGGTTTTTTCGGCGATGTATTGCGCGAACCATTTATCGCCATCGCGCTTTTAAGCTACATGCTTTATCTCGACTGGAAGTTGACGCTGATTTTGATCGCATTCTTGCCAATCTTCGCAATGTTGACCCGCCAAGTGTCACGCAGCCTTCGAAAATATGGACACGCAAATCGCGAGGCGATGGAGGCCGTCACGGCTGACATCAAAGAAAATCTCGATGGCCTTCGTGTGATCCAATCATTCAATCTAGAAGACACGATGAGTGCGCGCTTGAAAAGATCGATGGATCATTTCATCGATACCCGTCGGAAGATCATCAGTCGTGAAGAGGCCGTAAGCCCGATCAACGAATTTCTGGCGTCAAACTTAGTTTTGGGTCTCGTCCTATACATGATGTCTCTGATTTTGAAGTCGCAGGCGACGATCGGTGATTTCCTGTCGTTTCTTTTCGCTGCAGGACAGTTGCAAAACCCGATCAAGCGTCTTCAAGAATCATTTGTTCGGGTGCAGCAGATGGTCGTTGTGACTGATCGGCTTTTTGGAATTATTGAAAGTACCGACCGTGTTCCGCAAGTCCCAAATCCCAAGCCTTTTCCTCTAGAGTGGAAAACAATAGAATTTAAGAATGTTCGTTTTAGCTATGGGGATACCGATGTATTAAAAGGTATTTCCGTCGTCGTAAATCGCGGCGATGTGATTGCCCTCGTCGGTTCGAGCGGTTCTGGCAAATCGACGTTGGTAAATCTGCTTGAACGTTTCATCGACCCGACGTCAGGCGAAATCTTAGTCGACGGCATTTCGCTTAAAGAATTTGATCTCAAGGACTTGCGTTCGAAGATCGCGCTCGTGACCCAGGACGTGTACCTGTTCCGCGATTCTATCGCTACGAACATTCGTGCCGGCCAGGGGGGCCTACTCGATCGCGGGCAGAAAATCAGCGACGAGGACTTCGCCGTCATCGAGTCTTCTGCCAAACATGCTCATGCCGATCCGTTCATCAATAAGATGCCTGCGAAGTATTCTACTAGCGTGGGCGAACGCGGTGGTCTGCTATCCGGAGGCGAAAAGCAGCGGATCTCAATCGCGCGCGCGTTCTATAAGGATGCGCCCATCTTGATCTTGGACGAGGCTACAAGCGCGCTGGATTCAGTTAGCGAGCTCGAGGTTCAACGCGGACTTCAGGAGCTGATGCGCGGTCGCACCGTCTTCGTTATCGCCCACCGCCTCTCGACAGTCCGCACGGCCAATCGCATCCTTGTATTGAGCCAAGGAGAAATCGTTGAAAGCGGAACCCATGAAGAGTTATTGGGTCAGGACGGCGAGTACAAACGCTTCCACCAGCTGCAGATGTTAACGAGCCATTAACCAATTCGATTTGATCGTCTACGAAACATACAGATGTTCAAAACGTAAACGCATGTTTCGAACTTTTGCAGATGAGAACAAAGTGACGGACCGCGGACAGTTGTACACTTGGTCCGTTCCTTGGATGTCCTAACTACAAGGGTGGGATGATTCATGGCAGACGGAAAATCGTATCATTTTGATCACTTCTTAAAAGTCGTAAAGAAAAATCGCGGCATTGTCGTCGCGTTGGCAGTGGCGATGGTCCTACAGGTTGCCTACACGAATTGCTCGAAAGCGACTTTCGAAGCGACCAACGAATTGCGCCTCGGCAGCCTCAATACTTCGGGCGCAATTGTCATCAATAACGGCGATGAATTCACAACCCTTTCGAACGTTACGCTCGCGGTTACTCACGCGACTGCAGATCGAATGTACCTCACGAACGATCCAACATGCCAAACTGGTGGTACTTGGGAAAACCTCGCGAGTTCAAAACCTTGGGATCTTGGTTCGCTGAACGCCAACTCTGAAGTTTACGTAAAATTCTCGGACGATGGCGCGCTTGCGAGCGATTGCTTAAGTGACTCGATCGTTCACGATGACATCGCGCCGACCCTGACCGTCGTTACTCCACCGCCACAATTCACAAATGCTGCCGACGTACGTGCAACTCTAGCTGCAACGGATTCTGGCTCGGGCGTTGGGCGCGCCGCGTGCACAGGCACCGGGGCTTTCGAAGAGTGTTCGCCGGCGGCTTTGGTTGTAAAATCACCGGCTGAAGGCTCTCACTCTTATAATGCAGTCGCGATTGATCGCGCCGGCAATCGCTCGATCTCGCGTACCGTCAGCTTTCTCGTCGATCGCACAGTTCCCACCGTTACCACGAACTTGCTTCCATCGTCGGTCAACAACAGCCCAGTTTCAGAATTTAGATTTTCAGGGGATGATACACTTTCTGGCGTGGATCATTTCGAATGCCGCGTTGGCGCGGCACCGACCTTCGCTTCGGTTCCGTTCAAAAATTGCGCTAGCGGCATGACTGAAACTCTTGTGGCAGGACCGCAAAAGTTCGAAGTACGTTCGGTGGATCGCGCCACTAATATATCTGCCGTCGCCGCTCACTCTTGGACAATTGATCTCGGCGCGCCAACCGTTCGCATTACAAAAATGCCAGGACCGATCACAAACTCGACCCAAGCGACCTTTGAGTTTGTTGGCGATGACGACAGCGGGGCGCTTGCTTCGTATTCATGCTCACTTAACGGAGGCCCGCGCGCCTCATGTGCCTCTCCGTTTAATACAGTGGCGGGGCCGCCTGAAGGCAGTTACACGTTCTCAGTTGTTGGAACAGACAGCGCCGGCAACACTTCTGCTCCTGCATCCTATACATGGATTGTCGATACGACCCGTCCAACGCTGACTATCAAATCAAAGCCAGCGCTCATCACAAAATCCGTCAGTGCTGATTTCGTACTTGATGCAAACGATGCCAACGGCATCGATTCAATCGAATGCCAAATCGATGGCGGCGGTTACCGGCCATGCACGACGACAGTCAACTACCCGACTCTTACTGACGGATTGCGAAAATTCGATGCTCGCGCAAAAGATCGCGCTGGTAACGTTTCTGACGTAGCGACCTACAGCTGGAAAATCGATACCTCGAAACCAACGGTTAAGATTTCCGCCGGTCCTGCGGCGTGGATCAAAATTCGCGCGACATCTCTTACTTTCGCGGCCGCCGACGTAAATGTAGCAACGGGTCTTCCGGCTCCGACGATTGAATGTAAAATGAACGACGCTGCTTTCGCGTCTTGCATGTCGCCGATGTCTTATAGCGCTCTCAACCAAGGGAATTTTACATTCACGGTTCGTGCAACCGATGCAGCTGGCAATATGTCGGATGAAGACAAATATCAATTTGGCGTCGACCTGACTCCGCCGGCTGTCAACTTCGGAACCCAACCGCTCTCAACCATCTACAGAAATCAGATCTCTAACATTGCATTTACAGCAACAGATTCTCCGTCGGGAATCCAAACCGTGTTGTGTGGTTTGAATGGCGTACTTGCGACGTGCACACCGACATCTTCAACGCAATTTCTGAACCTGCCGGTTGGCAACCATAAGTTCAAAGTCCAGGCGACAGACAAAGCTGGAAATGAAACCGTAAGCGAAGTCGCGTGGCAAATTTCTGACAAGACTAGAGAAGAAATCCAACTGGTCGATGTTAAGAACAACACGAAACTCGACGTTCTCGTTGTCATCGACAACTCGGGTTCTATGGCAAACGAACACAAAAACATGGCGATGCGCTTCGGTACCTTCATCGATAAATTAGATGGAGTCGACTGGCAGATCGGCATTGTCACGACAGACGTTTCGAAGGATTCCATTAAGCGGGACGGTCGACTCGTCGAATTCAAAGATGTGGGAGCCGCAGCAACGGGTAAATATGTGATTACTTCCGCTATGGGAAAAGAAACGGCCAAGGCTTGGTTCGCAGCGACGATCCAAATGCCGACCGACGGGTCAGGTAACGAGCAAGGCATTGCGGCTACGCTTCGGGCTCTTCAGCGCAGCCAACAAACTGGGGACGCAATTAGCGCATTCAACTCACCACTAATTCGTTCAGACTCGGCTCTGGCAGTTCTGGTTGTAACCGACGCGGACGAGACAAACCCTCAGGGAACACAAGTTCAGAACAAGCCTGAAACCTTGATCAACTATGTGAAGACCACATTCCCTTCGAAGGCATTTAGCTACCACTCGATCGTCGTACCGAACATGGACACAGTATGTAAGGCGGCCGACGGAAACGAAGCGTACGGACTTTCGTACATTTCTATTTCGAGCCTTACTGGCGGCATCACGGGAACAGTTTGCGCGACCGATTACGGCGCTCAGTTGTCAGATATCGGTAAGAGCACACAAGAGCTGATCAAGACTGTCTCGCTGAACTGTGCACCGGTCGACGTCGACGGCGACGGTCTGCCAGAGATGGCCATCGTAACTCCGAACGGATCACCTGCACCGCCGTATACAATAGAAGGCGGTACTTTGTTGAAGTTCGCAACGCCGCTTCCAGTCGGTCAAACGAAGTTCACCTACAACTGCGTTATCCCTCTCTAGGGGTAACAGTTCCCTTTTTGGAATGCAGCGCATTCCAAAAAGGGAACTGTTACCTAATGAAACAAACTAGCCCGACCTCGGGCTAGTTTCATTTTCTGAAAGACCCTCCCAAATTCCCGCCCCTCAAGATCGTCCAATGTTTTGACGATAAGAATTTAGACACCTAGCGACGCATTTGCGACGCGAGCGTCGACAGAGTCGACACTTTAAATGAATCAAGGGGAGCGATCATAATGATCAATTGGGATGAATTCGAACATATACACGTCATCCGAAAGTTAAAACAGATCCTCGCTTCGTGGTGGAACGTCGACACCATCTTCACGGATGAACGTGGATACTTGAAAGGTTTCGACAAAGGCAAAATGACTTACGCGAATCCTGCCGTTGCGATGCTTATGCAAAAAGACGCAGCCGTCGACAATCTCGCAGAAGTCGTGAGCAAAACTCTCGAAGACTTACGTCTTTCAGAAAATCGTTACTCACTTCGCAAATGGGACCTCGCCGGTTTCGACATCGGGATCTTCCCGATTTGGATCGACAATGATTTGGTCGGCGCTGTTGTCGGCCTTGGCTTCTTCAAAGACGGAACAACAAATCGCAGCGCTGAAGTTCGCGAACACCTCGCGGCTTTCGGAGCTTCGAACGAAGCCATCGAATTGACTCTGGCTAAAACTCGTACACTCGACGAAGACGACCGCGCAAAACTCGTGTCGCTCGTAGAATTGACGTCGCAAGAAATCGTAACGCTTCACTTGGAAATCACACAGCGTGAAGACCGCATCCGCGAATTAAACAAAGAGCTTGGCAGCCGCTATAAGTATGACTCGATGATCGGTAAATCAAAACCGATGCAGGCGTTGTATTCTCTGCTCGACAAAATTCAAGGAGCTGACTCGACCGTTCTCGTACAA
>JAYSST010000702.1:0-1055 GCA_043720435.1 Bdellovibrionales bacterium | reverse complement strand
AACGCAAAAAAAGTTCCTGTGAATTCTAAAGTTGGCGACTTCGGCGCTGGCGACACTGTTGGCGTTTACGTAAAAGTTCGCGAAGGTGATAAAGAGCGTGTTCAGCTCTACAAAGGCGTGTGCATTAAAATTCAGGGTGAGGGAGCTACAAAGACCTTCACGGTTCGCAAGATCTCGGCAGGCGTCGGCGTTGAACGTACATTCCCGTTCCGCAGCCCGTCGGTTGATCGCGTTGAAGTCATCGCTCGCGGTAAAGTACGTCGCGCGAAACTTTACTTCCTGCGAAGCCTCAAAGGAAAAGCAGCTCGTCTGACTTCTGAAATGGTCGGCATGGTCGATAATTCGATCCCGGTTGAATCAGCTGAAACAGCGGCTCCAGTTCCAGCAGTCGAGTAGTTTAATCCAGCCGAGTTAAATCGCAGATGATTATTTAAATGAGAAAAGCGCCTGATCAGGGCGCTTTTTTTATCGTGCTTACAATGATTTATCGCGCAGCAGCCGTATTCTCAACTTCCGTCGTGACGTCAAATGACAGTCGGTCGGCGCTGCCGCTCTTGCGGTTGACGATGCCGATATCCAGATAAAATTTCGAGTTTTCTCGTGCGTCGAACTTCGCTACGAATCCGCCAGTTGCCGGTTTTAGTTCGAGATTCTCGTGATCTTTTGCGGTCGCACGTTGAAGTTCAGCGACGATCGAAACATCCTTGAGCTGCTTTTCGGGTTTTAATTTTTTGTCGTACAAGTAGATCCGAATCAGATCGCGGTCGCTCACTACTTCCATGTAGCCGTCGACCATGGGTTTAATCTCGCCACCTTTGGGGGCTTTCACAGCGATTGCTTCGGCCGAAGCTACGGCTACGAAAAGCAGCAGGGCGACAAGTTGGAACGTAAAGTGTCTTATTGGATGCGTCGTCATTTGTTCTCCGGCTGAGGCGAGTGTCAGTTTGGCTAAGAACGCTTTAGTCGGGTCCTTGTTAAAAATTAATGCAGTTTTTATTCCAGCGGTAATGGTCCGCGTAAGGGTTTAAAACTTCTAGACCAGCTGGAGCTGCCCC
>JAYSST010000701.1:0-1055 GCA_043720435.1 Bdellovibrionales bacterium | reverse complement strand
CTTCATATTCACCTTTGGTTTTTTGCAGATCGCCCATGAGTCGCTCTGACTCACGTGATTTCGCCTCGAGCTGTGCTTCGGCTTGTCCAAGTTTGTTGGAGGTCGACTTCTGTTCGCCTTCGAGCTGAGCAATCTTCTGATTCATCTCTTGCTCAGACGCAGCCATTTTTTCTTTAAGCTCTTTTGCGGCTTGCGCTTTTTGTGCAGCCGTTGCTCGAGCCGCTCCAATTTGCTGCTCGTACTTCTCTCGATCTTTCGCGACCTGGGCATCGTGTTCGACACGGGCCGATGACATCTGCGATTCGAAATCTTCTTTCGACTTCTTCAGATCTGTCGATAAACGACTTGCGAGACGAGATTTTTTGTCGAGTTCGACCTGAGTTTGTTCAAGCTGTTGAGTTGCATCTTTATTTTGATTTTCAAGCTGCGCAATTTTGCCGCCAGCCTCTGCACGCTCAGCCTGAAGCTTCGCTTGCAACTCTTTCCGTTGCTTCGCTGACAAATTCTTTACATTCTTGAGAGAACGCTCGCGCTCGGCAAGACTTTCCCGAATGTTCGCGATTCGTTTTGTGTTTTGTTCGATCGTTTTTTCTTGTTTCTTCGTCTCAACATCGAGCTCATCGATCTTGACGTCTTTTTCCTCAATGCGCTCGTCGCGATTATCGAGCATCGACAGCTGACGTTTCGATTTAGCCGAAGAAACGAGATTGGCATTCACGATGTTTTTAATCAGTGCCTGATATTTGTTGAGACCATTAAACTTGATCTTGGCTTCGCGCGCTTTCTCCTGAGCGTCAGCATATTCTTCTTGAGCTGCTCCTTCGAGAAGCGCAAGTTTATCCTCGAGATCTCGGTACATCGCGATTTCGTCGCTCGATGCACCTTTTTCAATGTAATTTTCTTTTAGAACCTCGTAGGCCTTCACTTGTTTTTCAAGTTCGGTCATTCGCGCGCTTGAAACGAGAATCTGCTGTTGCGCAACGACAGCCGCCGCGCCGCCGCGAAGATTCGCCACAACATAAAGAAGCATAAAAGTAACGGTCAACACGAGGAAC
>JAYSST010000700.1:0-1057 GCA_043720435.1 Bdellovibrionales bacterium | reverse complement strand
AGCTTTGGGTCATCGCTTTGTCTGCGCCTAAGCGCGTACTCGGCATCGAAATGATGTTTCGGGGAACGGCCGACTCCTGCATGGTTCACCCGCGAGATATCGTCCGGTTCATCTGCGAGTCGAACGCGACGAGTTACATCGTTGCGCACAATCATCCGAGTGGTGAACTCGAACCCTCAGACCAAGATTGGGCCTTCACCAAAAAGCTCGTTTTGTGCGGAGAATTGATCGAGATTCCGCTTTTAGATCACGTGGTTGTTACTTCGAAGGGTCACGTTTCGATGGCGACCATCCGTCCCGCGGCGTTTAAGGCATCGAACGTTACCGGGCGACCCCTGGAACGTTCGAACCGGGTCGTCGAGAATTACTGAGCTGTTCACTCGCGCTGATGGGTTTTACGTCGATAACGTTTAAGTCGGCATCGAGAACGACTTTGACACCGTCTTGCCGGGCGTTTTCTACGAATTCTGCGATTTGATCTTTTTGAACCCGGCGGTCGAACTCGTTGCGATGCTGTTCTTCTTGGAGACTGTATTGAATTCGAGCGTCCGGTCTGTCGACTGGAACAGGTTGCGTGTCACGCGCCCCTCTACCGTAATTGCGATCGACATAATCTTCTTGCATGAGCGGAACACCGTTCATCATTGAACGATCGACTAATTTAGTTGCTCCGGCATCGATCGGCGGAGCCGTTTGACTGTTGGCGATCTCGACTGACACTCGGTCCTGGTTGAGTCGATGTCCAAGCTGCTTGCGATAAAAATCAACCTTGGCTTGCGTCTCTCGGCGTACCGACTCGAGAGTCGATGTTGAGTGACCCACCGGATTTGCGATCGTTCCGCTGCGCTCGATATGCATCCAACCAAGACCCAGCATGAGAAGAGCCGCGAGAATTAAGATGGGGCCAAGCCACCAATCCGTTTTTTCGTCTTCAACTCGCGGACGGACATCCACCCGTTTCGCCGCCTGGTATGGAGACGTCGAAATCACCGTTCGTATAGGCGACTGCGTTTTTGTTTGTGTCTGTTCGTAAACGTGAGTCTTCGGTTTTTCATTT